>DATIOB010000419.1:0-3348 GCA_035473605.1 Conexibacter sp. | reverse complement strand
CCTGCGTGAACGGCCCGCTCGCGGCGGGCCCTAGCCGCCGATCGGCGCTCGTGGATTGGCACCCCAGAACAGCTGGGTGCCCATCATGCCGATCAGGTGGACGTAGACGAGGTTGAGCACCATCGACTTCGCCGTCGCGGTGCCGACGCCGACCGGGCCGCCGGAGGCGTTGTAGCCGTAGTAGCAGCCGACGACGACGATGCCGGTCGCCATGAAGGCGCCCTTCAGCAGCGAGAAGAGCAGGTCGGTCGGATTCTGGAAGGCCCAGAAGATCAGCTCGTAGCCGCCGGCCGAGACCTCGTGGATCTGCACCACCACCGCAAGGTAGGAGGCGATGAAGGCGGCTCCCACGCCTCCGATGTAGATGAACGGGAGCACCATCCAGGAGGCGAGCAGGCGCGTGCCGCAGAGGAAGGTCATCGAGCTGATGCCCATCACCTCGAGCGCGTCGATCTCCTCCGTGATCCGCATCGAGCCGATCTCGGCGACGATGCCGGTGCCGACCTTCGCGGCCATCATGTAGCCGAAGGCGTACGGGACCAGCTCGCGCAGGTCGCACCAGGCGGTGAAGACGCCGGCGTAGTTCGGCGTGCCGGTGCCGCGTGTGAAGTACGCGCCCTCGATCCCGCACTGCAGGCCGATGATGAACACCAGGCCCCAGATCACGAGCGTCGAGGAGAGGATCAGCAGGCCGGCCTGCCGCAGCGCCTCGCCGAAGAAGCGGAAGACGCGGCCGCCGTAGACCTCGCCGAAGATCCGCATCGCGAAGCGGACGATGTCGCCGAACGACTCGATCCAACCGCGCGGGACAGCCCACCAGCTCATGCCTTCGCGCCGCCGTTCACTCTCCACCGGGCCATGCCGGAGGCGATACTAAGCGATGCGGAGGCGGGCGGCGTCGGTTCCCGCCGCGGGCGGGCGCGGACGTCGCTAGGCGCTGATGTCACGGCGCTTCAGCAGCACCGTGCCGGCGATCACGAAGATCGCCACGTACGCCGCCAGCAGCAGGCCGGCCGGCACCTGCGCCAGCAGCTCGCCGCCGTCGGTGAACTCGTCGCTGCCGGAGAGGCCGCCGGCGACGCCGCCGAGGCCGTACTTGGTGATCGTGTCCTCGAAGCCGGGGATGATCGTCAGCAGCGACTCGATCACGAAGATCCACGCGAGCGCGCCGATGATCGCACCGACCTGGTTGCGCACGACGGCGCCGATGCCGACGCCGAGCGCGGCGTAGAGCGCGATCGAGAAGGCGTTGCCGAGGCCGATCTTCAGCAGCTCGCTGCCGCCGACCGAGTTGTCGATGTCGCGCAGCGAGAAGATCGCCGACGACAGCACCAGGATCAGCACGACCGTCGCCAGGCCGAACAGCAGGCCGGCGCCGAGGTGGACGACGAGCTTCGCCGAGATCAGCCGCGTGCGGCTCGGCACGACCAGCAGCGACGGCGTGATCGTGCCGTGGCGGAACTCGCTCGTGACGGCGAGGATCCCCAGCACGAGCGCGAACAGCTGGCAGAGGAAGGCGATCCCGAGCAGGTCGATCGACGGCGGGGTCGTGTTCCCCTTCCAGTTGTCGTCGAGCGCCGCGGCGAGGCCGACGATCAGCAGCACGAGCCCGAGCGAGCTGCCGACGAGCGCGTAGAAGGTGCGGGTGGTGCGGAGCTTCAGCAGCTCGCTCGACAGTGCGCGGCTCATGCCGGGCCTCCCTGCGTTCCGGTCAGCTCGAAGAAGACGTCCTCGAGCGACTGCGCGACCGGCGCCAGCTCGGAGATCACGATCGCGTTGGCGGCGATCACGCGGCCGACCTGCACGCCGTCGCGGTCGCTGACGACGATCGCGCCGTCGCCGTCGGCGGCGCGCACGGCGGCGCCGTCGGCGCGCAGCAGCTCGGCGAGGCGGCCGACGTCGGGGCCGGCGACGCGCGTGCCGCCGGCGTGCTGCGCCAGCAGCTCCGGCAGCGGCGCCTGCAGGATCGATCTGCCGCGGTGGATCACGACGACGTCGTCGGCGGTCTGCGCGACCTCGGCGAGCACGTGCGAGGAGACGAGCACCGCGCGCCCCTCGGCGGCGAGCGCGCGCAGGAAGTCGCGCAGCCAGCGGATCCCCTGCGGGTCGAGGCCGTTGGCCGGCTCGTCGAGCACGAGCACTCTCGGATCGCCGAGCAGCGCCGCCGCGAGCCCGAGCCGCTGGCGCATGCCGAGCGAGTAGCCCTTCGTGCGGCGCCCGCCGTCCTGCTTGAGCTGGACCAGCTCCAGCAGCTCCTCGACGCGCGCGTCGGTGACGCCGGAGGCGCGCGCGAGCGTGCGCAGGTGGTTGCGGCCGCTGCGGCCGGGGTGGAACATGCCGCCGTCGAGCACGGCGCCGACGGTGCCGGCCGGGTCGCTGAGCGAGGTGAACGGCTGGCCGACGATCGTGGCGGTGCCGCCGGTCGGGGCGATCAGCCCCAGCAGCGCGCGCAGCGTCGTCGTCTTGCCGGCGCCGTTGGGGCCGAGGAAGCCGACGATGCGGCCGAACTCGACCGAGAACGACAGGTCGTCGACGGCGAGCTTGTCGCCGAACCGCTTGCTGAGCCCCTGCACGTCGATCGCCTGCGCCATCCCGCCGGGACCCTACCCCGTGGCGCGGTCGCCACACGGTACGGCTGGCCGCACCGTGCTCGGCGCGGTCAGCCGTCGGCGGCGAGCAGGCGCGCCAGCTCGGTGCGGGAGCGCACGTCGAGCTTGCGGTAGATGCGGCTGAGGTGGCGCTCGATCGTCTTCGGCGACAGGAACAGCGCCGCCGCGACCTCCCTGTTGGTCATCCCGTGGGCGACCATCAGCGCGACCTTCAGCTCGTGCGCGCTCAGCTCGTCGCGCGTGCGCGGGACGCCCTCCGACGGCCGCGTGCCGCCGGCCGCCGCCAGCTCGTCGGCGGCGCGCCGCGCCCACGGCTCGGCGCCGAGCGAGCGGAAGGTCTGCAGCGCCCGCTCCAGCGGCTCGCGCGCGTCCATCCGCCGGCGCCGCCGGCGCAGTCGCTCGCCCCACGCCAGCTCGGTGCGGGCGCGGTCGAACGGGCCGCCGTCGAGCTCGTGCCACCTCAGCGCGGCGTGCGCGTGCGCGTCGAGCTGGTCGGCCGGGGCGAGCAGCATCCGGCCGCGCTCGAGCACGGCGTTGCCCCACGGGCCGCCGGTCAGCTCGGCGTCGGCGGCGAGCCGCTCCAGCGCGACGCGCGCGTCGGCCTCGCGCCCGATCCGCACGAGCGCCTCGATGTGGTCGCCGGAGAACTGCACGACGCTCGGCTCGCGCCAGTTCAGCTCCTGGGCCCGCTCGGCGGCGTGGTCGAGCGCCTCGGCAGCCGCCTCCGGGCGGTCGTCGG
>DATIOB010000418.1:0-3669 GCA_035473605.1 Conexibacter sp. | reverse complement strand
GAGCATGTTCGGGTGGTTGAGGATCGCCGTTCTGAGCGAGTCCTCCAGCGGTCCGGAGAGCCAGCTGAAGCTGGCGACGCGGGCACCGCGATCGGCCGCCCAGTCGATCGCCGCCGCCTGCACGTACTGGAAGCACTCGTCGTTGTCCCAGCAGGTCCGCAGCGCGACGAAGCGCGCGTTCGGCGCGACGCCGGCGCCGCCCTGGCCGTTGTTCCAGGCGGCCCCGAGCAGGCCTGCGGCCAGCGTTCCGTGGTCGCTGGAACCCCCCGGAATGTTCGGGTCGTCGTCCGGCTCCAATCTGCCGTGGTGGTTCTCGTTGCCGATCAGGTCCCAGCCCGCTCTGCCGGCCGCGACCGTGCCGGGGTCGCCGACGCCCTCGGGGTTCGGCGCCGCGACCGGCACGGGCAGCGAGAACAACCGCGGCGCGATGTCCGGGTGGTCGAGGTCGAGGCCGGTGTCGGCGACCAGCACCGGCACGTCGGTGAGCGGTCTCGCGATCAGGTCGAGCGCCTCGGGGACGTGCATCAGCCGCAGCGGCTCCTGCTGCGCGGCCTGCGGATCGGTCGGCGCGGCCGCGGAGGCGGCGCCGGGAAGGAGGGCGGCGGCCGCGACCGACGCGGCGAGCAGGCCCGTGGGAATGAGGCGTCGTCTGGTCATGGCGTCGCAGTCTTCCGGGAGCTGGATGAAGCGATCATGAAGACGCTCCTCCTTGTGGTCAACCGTCAGCCGCGGAAGTCGAAGATCGCGAGCGGCTCGACCGGCTCGCCGACGACGCCGGTCAGTGCCGATGCCGTGTGTGCGAGCGCCGCGCGGCGGGTAGCGGAGAGCGCGGCGGTCGTCGAGCCCCGGAAGGAGGTCTTCATGTCAGTCCAGCACCAGAAGCCATGCGCAGGCGCTCAACCCGTCCCGTGGGCGCCCGCGCTGCTGCTCGGCCTCGGTCTGGGCGGATTCGTCGACGGGATCGTGCTGCATCAGATCTTCCAGTGGCACCACATGCTCACCGGGACCGACGACCATCCGATGACGACGGTGGCGGGCCTGGAGACCAACACGCTGGTCGACGGGTTCTTCCACGTCGCGACCTGGCTGCTCGTCGTGGCCGGCTCGTCGCTGGCCGTGCGCGCCTGGCAGACCGGTCGGCTGGCGCCGCCATGGCGCGTCCACATCGGGCTGCTGCTGGCCGGCTGGGGACTGTTCAACCTCGTCGAAGGGCTGATCGACCATCAGCTGCTCGGCATCCACCACGTCCGTGACGACCTCGGCGGCCCGCTCGGCTGGGATCTCGCCTTCCTCGCCTCCGGACTCCTGTTGATCGCACTCGGCGCGACGCTCGCCCGCCCCATCGGCGTCCTCGCCCGGCGGGCGCCCCGGGCCACCGATTGACGCGCGCATCCTCCACGCGATGAATTCGGGGCGGGGCTACGCGTCCGGCGCCAGCAGCCCCATGTGCCGGAGCTTGCGGACCGTGCCGCGTCGCACGTCCATGCGCTCGCGCCAGCGCGCGGAACCGGCCTCCGCGGTCGCGCGGGCCGCGGCGGGGTCGGCGGCGATCTCGCGGATCGTTGCGCGCAGCGCGCCGGCGTCCGGCGGGCGTTCGAGGTAGTGGACGCCGGACTCCAGCACGCGGTCGTCGCGGGCCGGGTTGGCGGAGACCAGCAGGCAGCCGCTGCTGACCGCGTCGGCGGCGGCCTGCGTCGGGAAGCCGTCGACCACGCCGGAGTAGGTGCCGACCGGGCCCGTCGCGGTCTCGGCTCGGACCGGCGAGAGGAAGACGTGCGCGCGGCGGTGCAGGTCGCGCAGCTGGTCCGGCGTCATCCAATCGTGGAAGGTCGCGATCTCGGCCGGCAGCTCGGCGCGACGGTCGAGGTGCGGACCGACGACGTGCAGGTGGACGTCGGCCGGGTCCAGCTCGGCGAAGGCGGCGAGCACCGCGTCGAGTCCCTTGCGCGGCGAGGCGTCGGCGGCGAAGAGGCAGACGAGCGGCCGCAGGTGCTCCCAGCGCTCCGACGTCTGCGCGTAGAACGAGGTCTCGGTGTAGGCGGCGTCGACCGGCGTGACGCCGGGCACGCCCGCGATCACCTCCGGCACGAACGAGAACGTCGAGGACATGCGACGCGCGACCTCGGCCGTGCGGGCGAGACCCTCCGGCGTCGGCTCCAGCCCGCCGCCGGGATAGATGCTCCCGTGCATGCGGATCCGTCCCATGCGCCGCCACTCGGTCAGGTCGAGGCCGCGCCACGCGTGCTCCTGCGGCTGGCCCGGCAGCGGCGGCAGCCCGACGAGCCCTTCGAGGAACAGCTGGAAGACCGCGTAGGCGTCCGTGACGCCGCCGCCGATCGCGATCGCCGGGAAGTCCGCGAGCCGGTGGACCGGCGCTGGGAAGGGATCGTTCAGCTCCCACTGCGAGAAGAACAGCGTCTCCGGCAGCAGCTCGTGGATCGCCAGCGCCTCGTGGTAGCGGAAGCCGCTGCGCCGCCACGGGAACATGCTGTCGACGTACGCCAGCCGCCGTCCCTTCCGCCGCCGCCGAATCTCGCCGCGGAGTCGATGCGCGGCCAGCGCGGCCGCAGACGGCCGCACGAACCGCGGATACGGCTGGTCCCGCTCGTCCACAGGCAGCTTGTGATGGTCGGCGATGTCGGCGAAGCGCGATCGCATCGGCGCGCAGCATGACAGGACTTGCACGCGCGACCGCAGCGGGTGAGCGCGTCCGGTCCGACGTCGGCATGGAGCGGACAGTCGATGCGCCCCGCTGATTCGGCGGGGCGCATCGACTTCCGATCAGCAGGTGAGCTGACCGGTGCGCAGCCAGAGGTCGCTGCTGTTGTTTCTGGTGTGACCGTAGGACCAGAAGACCCCGTTGACCAGCTGCGTGGAGTGCCCGTAGAAGGCATGGCCCGAATGAATTATCCAATCAATCGGACCGACGCCGGGGCCGTCGCCATACATGTAGACGTTGTCTTGATTCGCGTGGCAGGTGAAGGCGGGCGTGCCGCCTGCGGCTGCCGATCCGGTGATGCCGAGCGAAAGGGCCGCAGCACTGGCGAGCCCGACGATGCAGACCTTGTCGCGCCTGGGCTGGTGCGCTGTTCGAGACGCCGGCCGGCGAGTGCCTACGCCGCCGCGCCGGAGCGCAGGAAGGCGACCTCGACGCGGCGGCTGGTGAAGCGCCAGCCGTCGTCGGTGCGGCGGAAGCGGTCGTGGCACTCGCCGACGTACTTCGGCAGGTCGGCTCGCAGCGGCAGGTCGCGCTCGCCGTCGCGGCGGTCGCGGCGGTAGTTGACCATGTAGCTGAGCGAGCGCGCGGTGCCGGGTCCGTCGGCGCCGACGTCGACCGCGACGTTCGTGAAGACGTGGCGGGAGAGGCGGCGCGTGAGCTGCTCGCGTCTCGTGAACCAGGCACGGATCTGCTCGCGGCCGTCGAGCAGCAGGTCGGTGCCCTGCCAGCGCCCGTCGGCGGTGAAGAGGTCGGCGATCTCGCGCGCGCGGCCGAAGTCGACGAGCTGCGCGTAGACGACGATCAGCCGCTCGCAGGCGCGCTCGTCGAGCAGCCGCTGCAGCGCGTCCTCGCGCGGCGCGCCGGCCGGTCGCACGAAGGGGCGTTGGAAGTCACGTGCCATCGCCCGACGACTCTACGGCCGCCGCCGCGCCGCCTCGATTAGCGGTAGC
>DATIOB010000417.1:0-8648 GCA_035473605.1 Conexibacter sp. | reverse complement strand
GGCGTCGGCGCCGAGCCGCATCAGCACCGCGCGCGCGACGGCCGAGGCGCCCAGCTCGTGGACCTCCTGCGCCGCCGCGGCGTCGGGCGTGACGCCGTCGGCGCTCAGCTCGGCGAGCAGCTCGTGCAGCAGGAAGGGGTTGCCGCGCGTGGCGCCGTGGCAGGCGGCGACGAACTCCGGCGCGCACGGCTCGCCGAAGCTCGCCTCGGCGAGCTGGGCGACGGCGTCGGCGCCGAGCGGCCCGGGCCGCAGGACGGCGGCGGCGGGATCGGCCGCGAGCTGCGTCAGCAGCGGGTCGACGGCGCCGGGATCCTCGCTGCGCCAGGCGACGACGAGCGCGAGGCCGGTTCCCTCCAGCCGCCGCGAGAGGTGGTCGACGAAGCGCAGCGACGGCGCGTCGGCCCAGTGGGCGTCGTCGACGTGCAGCACGAGCGGCCCGTCGGCGGCGAGGTTCGCGCACAGCCACCAGAGGCCGTGGAGGATCCGCGGACCGGGGTCGGCCGGCGCCGGGCCCGCGTCGGCGACGCCGGAGAAGATCGGTGCGGCGGCGTGGGCGGCGCCGCTCAGCAGCCCGTCGCCGTCGGCCATCAGCGCGCGCTCGAACAGCTGCCGCACGACCCCGAACGGCACGTCGGCCTCCAGCTCGCCGCCGCGCGCGACCAGCACGCGCACGCCCCGTGCCCGCAGCTGCGCGCGGTGGGCGTTCAGCAGGCGGCTCTTGCCGATCCCCGCGGGCCCCTCGACGACCGCGAGGCCGCCCAGCTCGTCGGCCGCCTGCGCAGCGACCTGCGCGAGCGCCGCAAGCTCGGTGTCCCGGTCGACCAGCAGCTCACCGCGGCGCGTCACCGCGGGGAGTATGCCGATTCTCAGCCGGATGTCACGTGCGATTCCGGCGGATCTGGACGAACGGACTCCTCGGCGACTCTGCCGAGCGCGGCGGCGAGACCGGTCCAGCCGCGAAAGGCGCGTTCGGTGCCGTCCGGTCCGCTGAGGGTGCCGGCGATCGGATCGGTCGTGCGCGCCAACTCGAGGCGCACGACCAGCGGGTGCGATTCGCTCATGTCAGCAGCTTCGCGGGCCGGGAGCCCACGGGCATGAGGGACGATCCCTCATCTTGTGGCTGGTCCCCGACGAAGCCCGGCCGCGCCGCGGCCAGCGCGGCGACCAGCTCCGGCAGCGCGAGGCAGCCGAGCACCACGAGCGGGACCGACCAGCCGCCGGTCGCGTCGTGCAGCGCGCCGATCGCGAGCGGGCCGAGCGCGGCGAACGTGTAGCCGGCCGACTGCGCCATGCCCGACAGCGCAGCGGTGTGCGGCACGTCACGGGCGCGCAGCACGAACAGCGTCAGCACGAGCGTGAAGCCGACGCCGGCGCCGATCCCCAGCAGCACGACCCACAGCACGACCGGGCCGCCCGGCGCCAGCAGCAGCCCGAGCCAGCCGAGCGCGGGGAAGGTCGCGGCGACGGCGGCGAGCGGCCGCTGGTCGCGCAGCCGCGAGGCGAGCGCCGCCGTGACGAAGCCGACCGGTATGCCGAAGACCATCATCAGCGACAGCAGCCCGCCGGCGGTCGCGTCGCTGACGCCGCTCTGCGCCCGCACGATCTCGGGCAGCCACGCGCCGGCGGTGTAGAAGATCAGCGACTGGAAGCCCATGAAGAGCGTCACCGCCCAGGCGCGCCGGTCGCGCCAGAGATTGGGGCTGGGCGCGTGCGCCGGCGGCGGCGCTCTGCCGCTGTACGGCCGTCCCGGCTCCGCGGCAGCCCTGCGCGCGACGTCGGCGTGCGCGGCCGCACGGACGCGCTTCTCACGCTGGCGCAGCTGCGGCAGCCACACGACCGCCGCCAGCAGCGCCGGCAGCGCCCACAGCGCGAGCGCCAGGCGCCACGAGCCGCCGACCCAGCCCTCGATCGGCACGACGAGGCCGGCGGCGAGCGCGGCGCCGCCGCTGAGGCCGACCGAGTAGACGCCGGTCATCAGCGCCGCTCTGGCGCCGAAGCGCTGCTTGACGATCCCCGGCACGAGCACGTTGCCGACCGCGATCGCGCAGCCGGCGACGAGCGTGCCGGCGAACAGCAGCCCCACCGGCGGCAGCAGCCGCAGCGCGACGCCGGCGAAGATCGCCAGCAGGCAGCCGAGCACAACGTGCTCGGCGCCGAAGCGGCCGGCCAGCCGCGGCGCCAGCGGCGAGACGAGCCCGAGCGCCAGCAGCGGCGCCGTCGTCAGCAGCCCGACGGTCGTGCCGGAGAGGCCGAGGTCCTCGCGCACGTCGTCGATCAGCGGGCCCACGCTCGTCAGCGCGAAGCGCAGGTTGACGGCGACGAGGAGGATCCCGGCGAGCAGCAGCGCCGTCGTGCGCCACGTCACCTCTGGGGTGCCACCCTCCGCACGAGCGAGCCGCTGGCGAGTTCGTGCCAAGCGATCAAGCCCCCTGGGCGCGGATCGCCGCCATCAGCTCGTCGAGGAAACGGGCGGTCGCGGTCTGGGCGGCGGCGGCGTCGCCGGCGCGGATCGCGGCGACGAGGTCGTCGTGGACGTGGACCTGGTCCTCGCGCGGCGAGCCGTCGAGCGAGCTGGCGATCGCGTCGCGCAGCGCGGCGGTGAAGTCGTCGTACAGCTCGGCGAGCATCGAGTTGTGCGCCGCGACGACGATCGCGCGGTGCAGCGCCACGTCCAGCTCGACGAACTCGCCGAGGTCGCGCTCCCGCGACGCCGCCTCGCGTGCCGCCAGCAGCCGGTCCAGCGTCGCGAGGTCGGTGTCGGTGCGGCGCTGCGCGGCCAGCCGCGCGGCCTCGACCTCCAGCGCCCGCCGCAGCTCGAAGACCTCCAGCAGCTCGGCGCGGCTGGTGCGGCGGCGCACGGCGGCGGCGAGGTCGCTCGTGGCGATCACGTAGGTGCCGTCGCCCTGACGCGTCTCCAGCAGGCCGGCGTGGACGAGCGCGCGGATCGCCTCGCGCAGGCTGTTGCGGCCGATCCCGAACGCCTCCACCAGCTCCGGCTCGGTCGGGATCCGCTCCCCCACCGGCCACGCGCCGCCGACGATCTCCGCCCGCAGCGCCTCGATCGCGCCTTCGACGAGGGATGGTCCACGCGCGATTCGTCCGGTCATGGGATGAATATAGCGAAAGGGACGGCCGCCCCGCGGGGCGGCCTCGATGAGCACCGGAGAGTTTTGGCCCCTAGCGGACCGAGACTCTCCGCTGCTCGCCCTAGAAAATGCCGACGAGCGACTCGCCGGCCTTGCCGGCCAGCTCGAACAGCGGCTGCGGGATGATGCCGAAGAACAGGATCACGGCGGTCGCCAGCCAGGCGACGCCGAGCACCTCGGGCTGGACGCCGTCGACCAGCTCGTCGGCCTCCTGCGAGCCGCCGGCCATGATCGGCGGCGCGCCCGGGGCGCCGGCAACCGTCGGAGCGGCGGCGGCCGGGGCCGCGGAGGCCGCCTCCGGCTCGCTCATCCACATCGCCGCGATCACCCGCAGGTAGTAGCCGAGCGAGATCATCGAGCCGATCACGAGCACGATCGCCAGCCACGCGTAGTCGCCCGAGACGAGCGCGTCGATCAGATAGAACTTGCCGATGAAGCCGGCCGTGACGGGGATGCCGGCGAGGCCGAGCATCGCGATCGTCAGCGGCCACGCCAGCAGCGGCTGCGCTCTGCCGAGCCCGGCGAAGGCGCTGATCTCGTCGCCCCAGATCGAGGCGCGCTCACGCGCGATCACGACCGCGAAGGCGGCGATGTTCATCGCCGCGTAGACGACGAGGTAGAAGACGGTCGCCTTCGCGCCGAGCTGCGTGCCGACGACGACGCCGGCGAGCAGGTAGCCGGCCTGCGCGACGCCGGAGAAGGCGAGCATCCGCTTCAGCGAGCTCTGGCCGAGCGCGCCGACGTTGCCGACGATGATCGTGATCGCGGCCAGCGCGGCGACGGCCGGACCCCAGTCGGGCGAGATCGACGGCAGCGCGACGTCGAAGAGGCGCAGCAGCACGCCGAAGGCGGCGACCTTCGTCGCGACGGCCATGAAGGCCGTGATCGGCGTCGGGGCGCCCTGGTAGACGTCGGGCGTCCACTGGTGGAAGGGCGCGACCGAGGCCTTGAAGGCGAGGCCGACGAGCGTCAGGCCGACGCCCGAGAGCAGCAGCACGTCGCCGGCGATCTCGCCGTCGCGCAGCGCCTCGTTGATGCCGGCGAAGTCGGTCGAGCCGGTCGCGCCGTAGAGCAGCGCGAGCCCGTAGAGCAGCGTCGCGGAGCCGACCGAGCCGACGATCAGGTACTTGAGGCCCGACTCGAGCGAGCCCTCGCGGCGGAACTCCGCCGCGCAGAGGACGTAGAGCGGGATCGACAGCAGCTCGAAGCCGACGAACAGCGTGACGAGGTTCTCCGCCCCGACGAGCACGAGCATGCCGAGCAGCGACAGCAGCAGCAGCGCGTAGTACTCGGCGTGACCGGCGACCGACGCGGCGCGCGAGCGCCACGACAGCAGCACGGCGGCGATGCCGGTCGCGCAGAGGACGAAGTTGAGCGTCAGCGTCAGGTCGTCGATCGCGAGCGCGCCGGAGACGATCGACTTCGACTCGCCGAACTGCCAGACCGAGAGGCCGAGCGAGGCGGCGAGCGCAACGATCGCCAGCAGCGGTGTGACGTTGCGGGCGGAGCGGCCGAGGAAGATCCCGATCAGCAGCACCAGCACGCCGCCCACGGCCAGCGCGACGAGCGGCGAGAGGCCGGCCCAGTCGATGTGCGGCGCTCTGGCGGCCGCGGTCACGAGCGCGGAGGTCATGGCTGGTGCTCCTCGGAGGTCTTGTCTGCGGTCAGCTGACCGGTCTTCGCCTGCACCTGCGCGACGGTCTCCTTCGCCGTCGTCTCGGTCTTCTCCAGCCCGAACTGCGGGTAGAGCGCGAGCGCCAGGATCACGATCACCGACGGCACGAGCACGGCGAGGTCGCGGAAGCTCACCTCGCGCGAGTCGACGCCGGGGTTGACGCGGTTGTGCATCGCCTTGATGAAGGCGCGCAGCGCGTAGACCGCCGCCAGCGCGACGCCGATCGAGGCGAAGAAGGCGAACGCGACCTTCGCTCTGAAGACGCCGAGCAGGATCAGGAACTCACCGGCGAAGTTGGCCGAGCCGGGCATCGCCAGCGTCGCCAGCGAGACGATCAGGAAGAGCGTCGCCAGCACGGGCGCGCGGAAGGCGATCCCGCCGAGGTCTCTGATCTCCTCCGAGCCGCCGGCTCTCGCGGCCAGCAGGCCGACGATGAAGAACAGCGGCACGGTCACGAGGCCGTGGTTGACCATCTGCAGCAGCGCGCCCTGCACCCCGTCCTCGTTGAGGGCGAAGATCCCGAGCGTGATGAAGCCCATCTGCGCCACCGACGAGAAGGCGACGACCATGCGCACGTTCTGCGCCGAGAAGGCCATCACCGAGCCGTAGAGGATCGAGCCGAGCGCGATCAGCAGCAGCAGCTCCTGGAAGTGCACCGAGGCGTCCGGGAAGACCGGCAGCACGATCCGCAGGAAGCCGTAGGCGGCGACCTTCGAGAGCACGCCGGAGAAGACGCCGAGGGCCGGCAGCGGCATCGCCTTGTAACCGTCGGGCAGCCAGCCGTGCAGCGGGAAGGCCGGCATCTTCACGAGGAAGGCGGCGGCGAAGCAGAGGAAGATCCAGTTCTGCGAGCCGTCGCTGAGCGGCAGCTGCTGCAGCGCCGAGATCGAGTAGGTGATGTCGGTGTCGTGCTGCTCGGCGGCGAGCACGCCGGTCGCGATCGCCGCGACGAGCATCAGCAGCGAGCCGACGAGCGTGTAGATCACGAGCTTCTGCGTGCCGCGCACGCGCGTCTCGCGGTCGCCCGAGCCCCAGATCCCGGTCAGGAAGTAGAACGGGATCAGCATCAGGTCGAAGAAGGCGACGAACAGGATCAGATCCTGCGCGACGAAGGCGCCGAGCACCGCCGTCTGCGCGACGCCGAACCAGAAGAAGAACAGCGACGGGCGCTCCCACTCGCGCATCGCGGCGAAGATCGCCGACAGCGAGAAGAGGAAGGCGGCGAGCAGGATCAGTACGACGTTGAGGCCGTCGACGCCGAGCTTGTAGGAGATCCCCAGCTCGGAGATCCACGCCTCGTCGGTGACGAACTGCAGGCCCTCCTCGCCGCTCTTGAAGCGGACGACGAAGGAGATCGCGATGCCGAGCGTGACGAGCGTGCCGAGCACGGTCAGCTTCGGCGCGATCCGGCCGCCGAGGATCACGCCCAGCAGGGCGACGACGAGCGGCAGCCAGATGAGAATCGAGAGAGTCATCAGCGGCGCCTCACGTGCTCGCGATCAGGAAGTACAGGACGACCGCGGCCCCGCCGAACAGCAGCAGCGCGGCGTAGTAGCGCAGGAAGCCGGTCTGCAGCGCGCGCACGGCGCTCGAGCCGGCCTTCACGACGCCGCTGGCGCCGCCGACGATCAGCCCGTCGGAGATCACGCGCTCGAACCAGGTGCGCGCCCAGGTGCCGGTCGCCTTCCACGGCCGCACGATCAGCAGATCGATCAGCTCGTCGAAGTACCACTTGTTGAAGAGGAAGGTGTGGACCGCTCTGAAGCGCGTCTGCAGCGCCGTCGACAGGCCCGGCTTCTTCACCCAGATGTAGTAGGCGATCGAGATGCCGGTCAGCGCCACGACGGTGCCGAGGATCATGCCGAACCAGACGAAGCCGTCGCTCGGATGCGTGTGGGCGTACTTCGAGTGCTCGAAGGTCGGCTCCAGGAACTTCGTGATGACCTCGGTCACCATCGGGATCTGGAGGACGCCGAGTATCGTCGCGCCGACGGCCAGCAGGCCCATCGCGACCTTCATTCTCCACTCGCGCTCGGCGATCACGTGCTCGGGGCCGGGGAAGCCGACCTCGGTGTCCTCGCGCTCGCCGTTGGCGGGGTTCGTCGGAAACTCCGCATGGGCGATGTGGCCGTGCTCCAGCTCGACGGCCTCGGGGACCGGTCTGCCGAAGAAGGCGCGGAAGATCATCCGCCACGTGTATATGCCGGTCAGGAAGGCGCCGATGTAGCCGACGACGTAGAGCGCGACAAACCAGTCGCCGCGGTTGCCGACGAAGGCGAGGATCTCGTCCTTGGAGAAGAAGCCGGAGAAGGGCGGCACGCCGGAGAGCGCGAGGCCGCCGACGACGAAGCAGCCGAAGGTGAACGGCATCGATCTCTTGAAGCCCGACATCTTGTCGAGCGACTGCGCACCGGCCATCGCGCCGATGATCGAGCCCGCCGCCATGAACAGCAGCGCCTTGAAGAAGGCGTGCGTCAGCAGGTGGAACATGCCCGCGGCGTAGGCGCCGGCGGAGACGCCCATGATCATGTAGCCGATCTGCGACATCGTCGAGTACGCGATCACGCGCTTGATGTCGGTCTGCACCAGCGCGATCGTGCCGGCGACGAACAACGTCACCGCGCCGACGATCGCGCCCACGTTCGCGGCTGCCGGAGCGGCCTCGAAGAGCGGGAACATGCGGCTGATCAGGTAGACGCCGGCCGTGACCATGGTGGCGGCGTGGATCAGCGAGGAGACCGGCGTCGGGCCCTCCATCGCGTCCGGCAGCCAGGTGTGGAACGGGATCTGGGCCGACTTCGCGAAGGCGCCGACGAGCAGCAGCAGGCAGCCGGCGACGAGCGCGCCGTTGTGGGCGTCGAACGCCCCCTCCTCGACGGCGTGGAAGGTGCCGAGGAAGTCGAGCGTGCCGCTGTGGCGCAGGATGAAGAAGGTGCCGAGCACGAGGCCGACGTCGCCGACGACGTTGATCACGAACGCCTTGATGCCGGCGCGCGTCGCCGTCTCGCGGCGGTACCAGAAGGAGATCAGCAGGTACGAGGCGGCGCCGACGAACGCCCAGCCGACGATCAGCAGGAAGAAGTTCGCCGCCAGCACCAGCACCAGCATCGAGAAGACGAAGAAGTTGAGGTACGCGAAGTAGCGCGCGTTGCCGCGGTCGCTCTTCATGTAGCTGATCGAGTAGAGGTGGATCAGCGTCGAGACGCCCGTGATCACGAGCATCATGAAGACCGACAGCGGGTCGACGAGGATCGACAGTCTCGCGTCGATCGAGCCGGTGACCGCGTAGTCCCACAGCGAGGAGACGAGCTGGCGGTGCTCTCTCTCGTGGTCCTGCAGCGAGATCAGCGCGTTGACCGCCGAGATGAACGCGAGCAGGATCGCGACGGTGCCGATCGCGCCGGCCGGACCTCTGCCGAGGCGCTTGTGGCCGAGGCCGATGAGGATCGTCCCCGCCAGCGGGAAGGCGAGGACGAGCCAGCCCCAGGTCGTAGTGCTCACCCTTGAAGCTCCTTCAGCTCATCCACGTCGATCGGCAGCTTGCGGCGGAAGATCGCGACGATCAGGCCGAGGCCGACGGCGACCTCGCACGCTGCGACGACCATCACGATCAGGGCGAAGATCTGGCCGTCGACATTCCCGTGCATGCGCGAGAAGGCGATCAGCGACAGGTTCGCCGCGTTGAGCATCAGCTCGAGGCAGAGCAGGATCACGAGCGGGTTGCGGCGGATCAGGACGCCGCCGGCGCCGATGGCGAAGATCAGCGCGCTGACCGCGAGATACCAGGCGATGCTCACCGGTCCGCCACCTCGTGGCTGCCGCCCGCC
>DATIOB010000416.1:0-9245 GCA_035473605.1 Conexibacter sp. | reverse complement strand
CTTGCACATTCTTCCAGAACGCACGATTGCCCTGCCAGCGCAATTGCAGATGGCCCTGTTCAAAGACCGACGGGTTTTTCGGCGCAGCTTGCGCCGAGCGAGCGCCCTTATACGCCGGCTGGGGCGCCGGTGAGCTGGTCGTCGTCGAAGCCGACGAGTCCGACCGCTCGCTGCTCAAGCTCCATCCCGACATCGCCGTGCTGACGAACGCCGAGCTCGACCACCACAGCGAGTACGGCTCGCGCCTGGAGGTCGACGAGACCTTCCGCGCCTTCCTCGCGAGAGCGTCCGGGGGCGTCGTCGTGTGGGAGCGGCCGGAGCTGGTCGCGCTCGCGCCGCCCACGAGCGACGTCACCGTCGTCCCCTACGACGTCCCCGAGCCGATCCTCGACCCCTCCGGCGCGCAGTTCGGCTGGCGCGGTCACGACGTGCGGCTCGCCGTCCCCGGCGCGCACAACGCGCTCAACGCCGCCGCGGCGCTGGAGGCCTGTCGGCTCGCCGGCGCCGACCCCGCCAGCGCGGCCGCCGCGCTGGCCGACTTCCGCGGCGCCGGGCGGCGCTTCGAGCTGCTCGGCACCTCCGCTGGCGGCGCGAGAATCTACACCGACTACGCCCACCATCCGACCGAGGTCGCCGCCGCGCTCGCGGCCGCGCGCACGCTCGCGCCCGGCCGCGTCGTCGTCGTCTTCCAGCCGCACCTCTACTCGCGCACGCGCGCGCTGGCTCGCGAGTTCGGCGCCGCGCTCGCCGCCGCCGACCTCGTCGTGCTGCTCGACGTCTATCCCGCGCGCGAGCTGGCCGCCGACTTCCCCGGCGTCAGCGGCCGGCTCGTCGCCCAGGCCGCGGTCGACGCGCGCCGCGACGGACCGGTCGCCGGCGTCGCCTGGCTGCCCGGCTTCGACGCCGCCGAGCGCTACCTGCAGGCCCAGCTGCGCCCCGGCGACCTCTGCCTGGCGATGGGCGCCGGCGACGTCGACCAGTTCGGTCGCGGCCTCGTCGCGTAACGCGTCGCCGCCTCCGCCATCCGTCCGCGCACGGCCTCCTCGGGCCGCTCGTGCGCAAATCCAGGGAGGCGTCGCCGGCTCGGGGTCGAACCTCCCCGTGGCATGCCGCAACAGAACTCGACCATTCGCCCGCCGCTCGGACTCGGTCGCGCGCTGCGCCGCGCCGGCAGCTCGGCCGCCCGCGTGACGCGTGTGCGGCCCCGCCGCCCGCGGCTGCGGACGGTGCTGCTGCTGGGCCTCGTCGTCGCGCTGCTGAGCGCGGGCTGGTTCTGGCTGCGCGACTCGTCGCTCGTCGGGGTCCGTGACGTCACCGTCACCGGGCTGACCGGCAGCCAGTCGGCCGAGATCGAACAGGCGCTCAACCGCGCCGGCACGAGCATGACCACCCTCCACCTGCGCAGGGAGGCGCTCGACAGCGCCGTCGCGCCGTTCTCGATCGTCAAGCGGATCGAAGTCAGCACCGACTTCCCGCACGGCCTCAGGGTCCACGTCGTCTCCAACGTCGCCGTCGGCGCGATCGAGCTCGACGACAGACGCACGCCGGTCACCGCCGACGGCACGCTGCTGCATGACGTCGCCGCCAGCGACGCGCTCCCGCTCGTGCCGCTGCACGGCACCCCGACCGGCTCGCGGCTGAAGGAGGGGGAGGCGCTCGGCGCCTTCGCCGCGCTCGGCGCCGCCCCCGCGTCGATGCGCGCGCGCGTCGAGCAGATCGCGACGACGAGAGCGCACGGACTCGAGCTGAAGCTGCGCGACGGCCCCGCGCTGTGGTTCGGCGCGCCGGAGCGGCTGGCCGCCAAGTGGGCGGCCGCGGCGGCGGTCCTCGCCGACCCGGAGACGGCCGGCGGCAGCTACGTCGACGTGACCGCGCCGGAGCGTCCGGCGGTCGGCGGACTGCCCGACGGCGCCCCCGCGGTCAGCGAAACCGACGAGCCCGACCTGCCGGAAGGGGTCACGATCGATCCCGAGACGGGTGCGGCCGTCGATCCCGACGGCGTCACCGGCGACCCGGACCCATACGCGACAACTCCCGATTCCACCGTGGAGTCGACCCCTTGACCTAACCGTCAACCTGAGGTCGAGCCTCATGGCTGGGTGTGGAAAACGCTCCACACCTGCTAGAGAGTTCGGCATTCTGCAATGCGTCTTGCGCGGTGCAGGCTCCGTTGACACTCAGTCGAAATAGCCCGTAACGTGCGACAATCCAGTCACTGGCGTGGGGCAAACTCTCAACGCTAACTCCAGCCTCGGACGGTAACCCTCATGGAAAGCGGCAGCTATCTCGCAGTCATCAAGGTCGTCGGTGTCGGCGGCGGTGGAACCAACGCGGTCAACCGCATGGTCGACGCCGGCCTGCGCGGCGTCGAGTTCATCGCTGCGAACACGGACGCCCAGGCGCTGCAGATGTGCGACGCCGACATCAAGCTCAACATCGGCCACGAACTGACCAGAGGCCTCGGCGCGGGTGCGAACCCCGACGTCGGCCATGGTGCGGCGGCCGAGTCGCGCGACGACATCAAGGAGGCGCTCAAGGGCGCCGACATGGTCTTCGTGACGGCGGGCGAGGGTGGCGGCACGGGCACCGGCGCGGCTCCGGTCATCGCCGAGATCGCGAAGAACGAGATCGGTGCGCTGACGGTCGGCGTCGTGACGCGCCCGTTCAGCTTCGAAGGCGCCAACCGCAACCGGCAGGCCGACGAGGGCATCCAGCGGCTGCGCGAGCAGGTCGACACGCTGATCGTGATCCCGAACGAGAAGCTGCTCGGCGTCGTCGAGCGGCGCACGACGATCATCGAGGCGTTCCGCGAGGCCGACAACGTGCTGCGCCAGGGCGTCCAGGGGATCACCGACCTGATCACGATCCCCGGCCTGATCAACCTCGACTTCGCCGACGTGCGTACGATCATGCACAACGCCGGCACCGCGCTGATGGGCATCGGCACGGGCTCGGGCGAGACGCGCGCGGTCGACGCGGCCAAGGCGGCCGTCTCCTCGCCGCTGCTGGAGGCCTCCGTCGAGGGCGCCACCGGCATCCTGCTCAACATCACCGGCGGCCACGACCTCGGCCTCTTCGAGGTCAACGAGGCGGCCGAGATCGTCTCGGCCGCGGCCGACACGCAGTCGAACATCATCTTCGGCGCCGTGATCGACGACTCGATGGGCGACGACGTCCGCGTGACGGTGATCGCGACCGGCTTCGAGCACGGCGGCTCGGTCCAGCGCGCCACCAACGAGGCGCGCGAGGCGAGCAGAACGACGCGCAGGCGGCGTGACGTCACGATGGACGACCGTCAGCGCTCGTCGCTGGAGATCAGCGACGACGACATCGACATCCCCTCCTTCCTCCGGTAGGGCTTCGCAGCCGGGCGGGCGGCCCTCGGAACGCCCGCCCCGGTTGCTAGATTCCCGCGCTCGATGAGCGCCCCAGAGACGTCCCTCCGTCACACCTCGCTGTTCTCCCGCCATCAGGCCGCCGGCGCCAAGCTGGTGCCGTTCGCCGGGTGGGAGATGCCGGTCCAGTATCCGGCCGGGATCAGAGCCGAGCACCTCTCGGTGCGCGAGGGCGTCGGCGTCTTCGACGTCTCGCACATGGGCGAGGTCGAGACGACCGGGCCCGGCGCGCTGGGGTTCCTGCAGCGGATCCTCTCCAACGACGTCGCCAAGATCGCCGTCGGCGGCGCGCAGTACAGCGTCCTCTGCAAGGAGGACGGCGGCGTGCTCGACGACCTCTTCACCTACCGCCTCGCCGACGACCGCTACCTGACGGTCACCAACGCGGCCAACCACGAGAAGGACCTCGCCTGGTTCCAGCGCCAGGCGGAGGCGTTCGACGGGGTCGAGGTGATCGATCGCGCCTCCGACTACGCGATGCTCGCCGTGCAGGGCCCGAGAGCGCGCGCGCTGGTCGAGTCGCTGCTGGCGCAGGGCGAGGCGCTGCCCGGTCGCTTCAAGACGGTCGAGGCGACGGTCGCGGGCGTGCCGACGCTCGTCTGCGGCACGGGCTACACCGGCGAGGACGGGGTCGAGCTGTTGCTGCCGCCGGCCCACGCGCCGACCGTCTGGGACGCGCTGCTGGACGCCGGCGCCGCGCCCGTCGGCCTCGCCGCGCGCGACACGCTGCGGCTGGAGGTCTGCTTCCACCTCTACGGCAACGACCTGATGGCGTCGCGCGGCCCGATCGCCGCCGGCCTCGGCTGGTGCTGCAAGGAGGAGACGGGCTTCATCGGCGCCGATGCGGTCGCCGCCGAGCGCGCGAGCGGGCCGTCCGAGAAGCTCGCTCCGTTCGTCTTCACCGGCCCCGGGATCCCGCGGCAGGGCAACGCCGTCACCGGAGGCGGCGAGGTCACCAGCGGCACGCTCTCGCCGTGCCTGGAGATCGGCATCGGCATGGCGTACCTGCCGGTCGCGCAGGCGGTGCCGGGAACAGAGATCGAAGTGGACGTGCGCGGCAAACTGCGCCCGGCCGTCGTCAAGGAAAAGCCTCTCTTCAGAAAGGGCGCCCACTAATGGCCGACGCGAGCTACCCCGAGGACCTGCTCTACCACCCCGAGCACGACTGGGCGAAGATCGACGGCGACGTCGCCACCTTCGGCGTCACCTGGTTCGCCCAGGACTCGCTCGGCGACGTCGTCTTCTTCGACCCGCCGAAGGTCGGTTCCGAGGTCACCGCCGGGGAGGGCTACGCTGAGGTGGAGTCCGTGAAGGCCGTCTCCGACGTGATCGCTCCGCTCAGCGGCGAGATCATCGAGGTCAACGAGGCCCTCAAGGACACCCCCGAGCAGATCAACGACGACCCCTACGGCGAGGGCTGGATGGTGAAGGTGCGGTTGAGTGACACGTCCCAGGTCGGGACCCTGCTCGACGCCGCCACCTACACCGCCGATCTCGGCTGAGGGGCTGACAGAGGCCACATGAGCACGTACACCTCCGCAACGGACGCCGACCGGCGCGCGATGCTCGACGCGATCGGCGTCGACTCGATCGAAGCGCTGTTCGCCGACATCCCCGCCGCACTGCGACTCGGCCGCGGGCTCGACCTGCCGGCCGGGATGGCCGAGCAGGAGGTGTACGCGCATCTGCGCGACCTGGCTGCCAAGAACACCTCGGCAGAGGACGAGGTCAGCTTCCTCGGCGCCGGGATGTACGACTCCTACGTGCCGGCGCTGATCGACTCGATCATCCTGCGCTCGGAGTTCCTGACGCCGTACACGCCGTACCAGCCGGAGATCTCGCAGGGCGGCCTGCAGGTGATGTTCGAGTACCAGACGGCGATCTCGGAGCTGACCGGGCTGCCGGTCTCCAACGCCTCCGTCTACGAGGGCCCGAGCGCCGTCGGCGCCGCCGGCTACCTCGCGAAGCTGACCAACGGCCGCCCGCGCGTGCTCGCCTCGCGCGGCGTCCACCCGCACAGTCGCCAGACGCTGCAGACGGTCTCCCACGGCTACGGCCAGACGGTGCAGGAGATCCCGCTCAAGGACGGCGTCACCGACCTCGACGCGCTGAAGGCCGCGCTCGGCGACGACGTCTCCGCGCTCGTGCTGCAGCAGCCGAACTTCCTCGGCTCGGTCGAGGACGTCGCCGAGCTGACGGCGGCCGCGAAGGCGGTCGGCGCGCTCGTGATCTGCGCCTGCGACCCGATCCCGCTCGGGATCCTCCAGCCGCCCGGCGAGCAGGGCGTCGACATCGCCGTCGGCGAGGGCCAGTCGCTCGGCAACCGGCTCGATTTCGGCGGCCCCTCGTTCGGCTTCTTCGCCGCCGCGCAGGAGCACATCCGCCGCATGCCCGGCCGGATCGCGGGCGAGACGACCGACGTCGACGGCCGCCGCGGCTTCGTGCTGACGCTGCAGACGCGCGAGCAGCACATCCGCCGCGAGAAGGCGACCTCCAACATCTGCACCGCGCAGGCGCTCAACGCGCTCGCGGGCGTGATCTACCTGTCGTGGCTCGGCCGCGACGGGCTCGTCGAGCTGGGCGAGCTGCTCGTCCAGCGGACGGCCTACGCGCGCGAGCGCCTCGCCGCGATCGACGGCATCACGCTGCTGCACGAGGCGCCGGTCGTGCGCGAGTTCGCGATCGAGCTGGACGCCGAGGTCGACGCCGTCGTCGAGCGGCTCGCGAGCGAGGGGATCAACCCCGGCTACCGGCTCGGGCGCGACTACGAGGAGCACCCCAACGGGTTGCTCGTCGCGCTGACCGAGCAGCGCTCGCGCGCGGAGATCGACCGTCTCGCGGAGGCGCTCGAGCGCGCCGTCGCGGCCGAGCGAGCCACCGTCGGCATGACCGCGGGGGCGAGCGCATGAGCGCCACCAGCGTCCCGAGCACGCCGATCGAGGGCCTGCCGATGCAGCGCGACGAGGTCAAGACGATCTACCAGCGCTCCGTCGAGGGCCGCCGCGCCTTCAGCGCGCCGCCGCTCGACGTCCCGGCGAAGCCGCTCGACGAGCTGATACCGGCGAAGTTCCGGCGCACGACGGCGGCGAAGCTGCCGCAGGTCTCCGAGCCGGAGATCGTGCGCCACTACAACCGCCTGTCGAAGCGCAACTTCGACCTCGACACCGGCTTCTATCCGCTCGGCTCGTGCACGATGAAGCACAACCCGAAGCTGCACGAGCGCGTCGCCGCCCTGCCCGGCAACGCCCGCCTGCACCCGCTGCAGGACCCGGAGCGGGCGCAGGGCGCGCTGGAGCTGATGCACGGCCTGCAGGTCGCGCTCGGCGAGGTCGCGGGGATGCCGCACGTCTCGCTGCAGCCGAGCGCCGGGTCGCACGGCGAGCTGGCCGGCCTGCTGGTGACGCGCGCCTACCACGAGGACCGCGGCGAGCAGCGCACGAAGGTGCTGACGCCCGACACCGCGCACGGCACCAACCCGGCGACGGTCACGATGGCCGGTTACGAGGTCGTCAAGGTCGGCACCAACCCCGACGGCGGCGTCGACGTCGACGACCTGCGCGCGAAGGCCGACGACCAGGTCGCCTGCCTGATGCTGACGAACCCGAACACGCTCGGCGTGTTCGACGCCAACATCGAGGAGATCGCGAAGATCGTCCACGGCGTCGGCGCGACGCTCTACTACGACGGCGCCAACCTCAACGCGATCATGGGGATCACGCGCCCCGGCGACATGGGCTTCGACATCGTGCACTTCAACCTGCACAAGTCGTTCACGCAGCCGCACGGCGGCGGCGGTCCCGGAGCCGGCCCGATCGCGGTCAGCGAGCGGATCGCGCCGTACCTGCCGACGCCGCAGGTCGTCAAGCGCGACGACGGCTCGTTCGACCTCGAGCACGACCTCCCGAAGTCGATCGGCAAGCTGCGCGGCTTCCAGGGCAACTACGGCGTCTTCGTGCGCTCCTACGCCTACATCCGCTCGCTCGGCGCGGAAGGTCTGAGAGAGGCCTCAGAGGTCGCCGTGCTGAACGCCAACTACCTGCTGGCGCTGCTCAGAAGAGCGGGCGTGGCGGAGTACCTGCCGGCCGCCTTCGACCGCATCTGCATGCACGAGTTCGTGCTCTCCGGCGCGCCGATGAAGCGCGAGCTGGGGATCAGAACGCTCGACCTCGCCAAGCGCCTGCTCGACCACGGCGTGCACCCGCCGACGGTCTACTTCCCGCTGCTCGTCGACGAGGCGCTGCTGCTGGAGCCGACCGAGACGGAGACGAAGGAGACGCTCGACCACTTCGCCGGCGTCGTCGCCGAGATCCTCGCGGAGGCGAAGCGCGACCCCGAGATCGCCCGCAACGCGCCGTACACGACGCCGGTCCGCCGCCTCGACGAGGCGGGAGCGGCCAAGCGCCCGGTCATCCGGCAGCCGCTGTAGCGGCTGCCGGCCGGGGCCGCGGTCGGCGCTCGCGCTCGATCGCCGCATTCAGCTCGGCGCCGAACAGCAGCGCCACGTTCGACAGCCAGATCCAGGCGACGAGCACGATCGCGCCGGCGAAGGCGCCGTAGAGCGCGCCGACGTCGGCGACCTTCGAGACGTAGGTCGCGAAGCCCCACGAGGCGACCAGCCACAGCGCCACGCCGACGATCGCGCCCGGCGTGATCCAGCGGAAGGAGCGCTGCTCGACGTCGGGGGTGACGTAGTAGAGGAACGAGAAGACGAGCACCGCGACGGCGACCGCGGCCGGCCAGCGCGCGACGTTCCAGACGTCGGCGACCTCCGGCCCGAAGCCGGCGAACGAGAGCAGGTCCTCGGCGAAGCCGCCGCCGACGAAGACGAGCACGAGGCTGACGAGGATCAGCGTCATCAGCACGACGGTCGAGATCACGTCGACCGTCTTGCGGCGCAGGAAGCTGCGTCCGTTCTCGACCTCGAAGACCACGTTGAGCGCCCGTCGCGCCGCCTCCAGCACGCCGGTCGTGCCGTAGAGCGCGATCACGACGCTGACGATCAGCGTCGTCGTGGCCGTCCCTTTGTTCTGGAAGGCGCTGCGCAGCGAGCTGTCGAGCGGGTCGAGCGCCGAAGCCGGCGCGACGTCGCGCAGGTAGCCCATGATCGCGTTGTAGGTCGCCGGGTACTGGCCGATCAGGCCCAGCAGCGAGATCGCCAGCAGCAGCGCGGGGAAGAGCGACATCAGCCCGTAGTAGGTCAGCGCCGCGGCGTGGTGGGTCATCTGGTCGTCGTAGAACGACACCAGGGCACGCTTCACGATCGTGGCGATCCGCCGCATGCCTCCTACGGATACCCGTTGCGGGCGTCGCGCACCGCCACGGCGGGCGCTGCGGGCCGCGGTGCTCCGGCCCGCTAATCTCGACTCACCAAGTCGAGATTCCCCAGCGAGGACCCTCCATGATCGCCACCACGCCGCGCCTGCCCGCCCTGATCGACGCCGCCGCGCTCGACGCGCACCGCGACGAGCCGGGCCTGCTGATCTTCGACGCGACGGTGCTGCTGCAGCGCCCGCCGGAGGGCGGGCCGTACGAGGTGCTCAGCGGGCGCGCCGGCTACGACGCCGGCCACGTCCCCGGCGCCGCCTTCGCTGACCTCGCCGGCGCGCTGTCGGATCCCGACGCGCCGCGCTCCTTCACGCTGCCGAGCGCCGAGCGCTTCGCCGCGGCGGCCGGCGCGCTCGGGATCGGCCCCGACAGCCACGTCGTCGTCTACGCGCAGGAGGCGACGATGTGGGCGACGCGGCTGTGGTGGCTGCTGCGCTACTTCGGCTTCGACGCCGTCTCGGTGCTCGACGGCGGGCTGCCGGCGTGGACGGCGGCCGGTCTGCCGCTCTCGACGGAGGCGACCAC
>DATIOB010000415.1:0-31178 GCA_035473605.1 Conexibacter sp. | reverse complement strand
GCAAGCAGCCGGGTCGTGAGTCGCACGGCGAGATCCCCCTGCGCACGAGCACGTGCGCTCCCGGTCAGTTACAGGCGTCGATCAGGGGCCGCGCCGCTCCGAGAGCGTCGGGCCCCTAGCGACAGGAGGCGGGCTGCAAGGCAAAACCATGCATTTCCGACCAGGTTAGTAGAGAATAGGTCGGGGTTCAACAGCGGCGGTCAGAATCGGCACGCGGAGCGCGACCGAAGGCCGTCCGATGTCGGGGCTCAACGCCTCGTTTCGTACCTGGTCAGCAGCGCGCCGTTGGGGAATCTCCGGGTCTCCACCAGGGTCAGCTTCACCCACTCGTCCAGGGCCGTGAAGAACGGCGTTCCGCCGCCCACCAGGACCGGGTGGGTGACGATCACGTACTCGTCGATCAGCCCGGCCCGCATCGCCGCCGCGGCGAGGGTGGCGCCGGCGATGTCGATCGGGCCGCCATCCTCGGCCTTGAGCCGCGTGATCTCGGCGACCGCATCGCCGGTGACCAGGCGGGCGTTCCAGTCGACCGTGCTGATCGTCGAAGAGAACACCACCTTCGGCATGGCCTGCCAGCGACGGGCGTACTCGATCTCAGCGGGCGTGGCGCCGGGCTGCTGGTCGGCGGTCGGCCAGTGCGAGCTCATCCCCTCCCACAGCTTGCGCCCGTACAGCGCGAGGCCCGCCGCCCCGACCCGGTCGGACCACCACTGGAACAGCTCGTCGCACGGCACCGTCCAGCCGAGGTCGGCGCCGGGCGCGGCGATGTAGCCGTCCAGGCTCATGTTCATGCCATAGGTCAACTTCCGCATACGTCAGCCTTCCGTGAGTCGGTATCTGGCGTGCAGACCGTCAGCGCGCGGAGAAATCATCGGTCACCGATGACGTTTGTCATCGAGAACTGGTGAAGGCCGGTACTACCGGAGCGGCCTTGCCGGGGTGACGCTGTCTGCATGACCAACGACCCAGGTTCCAATTCAGCAGTGCGGGTTCGCGGCCTGCGTCGGACCTACGGGCAGGGAACGTCGGCGTACGAGGCCGTCCGCGGTGTCGATCTCGACGTTCCGGTCGGGTCGATCACCGCGCTGCTCGGCACCAACGGCGCGGGCAAGACCTCGACGCTGGAAGTGATCGAGGGGCTCGCCCGGGCGACCGCCGGCGAGGTCAGCGTGCTGGGGCTCCACCCCGTCGCCGACCGCGCCGCGCTGCGCCGCCGCACCGGCGTCCTGCTCCAGAAGAGCGGCTTCTCGGGCGACCTGACGGTCCGCGAGACGCTGCGCATGTGGAGCGCGACCGTCACCAGCCCGCGCCCGGTCGACGAGATGCTGGCGCTGCTCTCGCTCGAGCAGCGCGCCGACGTGCGCATGCTCGCGCTCTCCGGCGGCGAGACGCGCCGGGTCGACCTCGCCTGCACCCTGATGGGCGAGCCGGAGCTGGTGATCCTCGACGAGCCGACGACCGGCCTCGACCCGGAGAGCCGGCGCGAGGTGTGGAAGCTCGTCTCCGGCCTGCGCGACGGCGGCGCGACCGTGCTGATCACGACGCACTATCTCGAGGAGGCCGAGACGCTCTCCGACCGGCTGGAGATCATGCACGCCGGCAGAATCGTCCGCTCGGGGACGCCGACCGAGATCGCGGCGGGGCACCCGTCGAAGATCAGCTTCGTGAACGTCCGCGGCGTGCCCGAGGACCTCGCCGGCGTCCGCCGCGTCGTCCAGGAGCGCGAGCGCACGACGCTGGAGACCGACACGCTCCAGACCTCGCTGTCGGACCTGCTCGCGTGGGCGGCGCACAACAGGGTCGAGCTGGACGGCCTCGACGCCCGCAGCCCGAGCCTCGAGACGGTCTTCCTCTCGATCGCCGACGGCCGCGACCCGGCCGCGAGCGCTGCCCTGCAAGAGACCGACAAGGAGGAGGCCCTCCGATGACCACGCTCACCGATCGCTTCTCGCTGCGGCGGACCGCCAGCCTCGCGCGCTGGAACGCCGTCCTGCTCTCGCGCAACCGCCTCGCGTTCGTCTACGCCGCGGTGCTGCCGCTGCTGCCGCTCGCGCTGCTGTTCACCGGCGACCGCGGCTCGCCGTCCGTCGGTGCCGGCGCGATCGTCACCATGTTCCTCGTCATCGCGCTCTTCCCCGTCTACTACAACATCCTCTCCCAGTTCGTCAGCCGTCGCGACGAGCTGGTGCTCAAGCGCATGCGGACCGGCGAGACGCGCGACGCCGAGCTGCTCGTCAGCATCGCGCTGCCGGGGGCGGTCACGGCGCTGGTCCTGAGCGTGATCGCGATCCCGATCGCCTCCGCCCTCGGCCAGTCGCTGCCGGTCAACCCGCTGCTCTACGCGGCGCTGACGGTGCTGGCGGTCATCATGTTCTCCGCCTTCGCCTACTGGACCGCGGCGTGGACCCGCAGCGCAGAGGCCGCGCAGCTGACCAGCATGCCGATCATCCTCATCGCCTCCATCGGACCGCTGACCAACTCGATCCCCGAGATGTCGGAGCGGCTGCGCGACGTGCTGTCGCTGACGCCCGGCGCGGCGATCTCGGACCTCGTGCGGATCGGCTGGTTCGGCCTCGACGGACCGGGCGCCGAGCAGGCGACGCTGACCTTCGCCGAGACGTGGAGCCAGGCGGGCAGACCGCTGATCGTGATCGCGGCCTGGACGTACGTGGCCGTCGTGCTCGCGCGGCGCTCGATGCGGTGGGAGCCGCGCACCTGATGACAACGCCCGGCACGCGCCGCCGCTGGTCCGACCTCTCCGGGGTCGAGCGTGTCGGGCTGTACACGCGCCAGTCGCTGTACGCGGTGCTGCTGGGCTTCAACGGCCTCGTGCTGCTGCCGGTCGCGCTGAAGCTCGACGAGCGCGGCGAGGCGGTCGCGCTGCTGGTGGGCGGGGCCGCCGTCACCGCCCTCGCCTTCATCGCCTCGATGGCGATCCTGCGGCAGTTCCCGGCGGTGCACCCGCTGCCCTGGCGGCGCATCGCCGCGCTGCTGATCGGCTGCGCCGCGTACTACGCGATCGCCGTGACGGCGTGGTCGGGAGACCCGCGCGGCGCCGCGGTGACCTCCGTCGCCGCGAGCCTGACGCTGACGTTCGGGCTGCTGCCGGGCCCCTGGCTCGCCGTCGCCCTCCTCGCGCTCTCGGGACTGCTGTTCGGGGCCAGCGGCGGAGAGGCGAGCGACGCCATGCCGGGCCTGCTCTTCGCCGCGACGTTCCTCGTCACCGCCCGCGCGTCGATGTGGCTGCTCGGAATCGTCACCGACCTCGACGTCGCGCGGCAGGCGCAGGCCCAGCTCGCGGTCGTGGAGGAGCGCCTGCGCTTCTCGCGCGACGTGCACGACGTGCTCGGACGGCGGCTCTCGACGATCGCGGTCCAGGCCGAGCTGGCCGCCACGCTCGCCAAGCGCGGCGACGACCGCGCCGCCGAGCGGATGCTGGAGGTGCGCGCCGTCGCGCACGAGGCGCTGCGCGAGGCGCGCGAGCTGGCGCGCGGGTACCGCTCGACCGACTTCCTCAAGGAGCTGGAGGGCGCCCGCTCGCTGCTGCGCTCGGCCGGGATCGAGGTGCGGCTGAGCGTCGAGGCGATGCCGCGCGCCTGGCACGAGGCGGCCGGCTGGGTCGTGCTGGAGAGCGTCACCAACGTCCTGCGGCACTCCGACGCGCGCGTCGTCGACATCAGCTACGCCGACGGGCGGCTGCGGGTCGACAACGACGGCGCCCGTCCCGGCGGCTCGTCCGGCTCGGGCGACGGCTCCGGCCTGCGCGGGCTGCGCGAGCGCCTCTCCCCGCTGGGAGCGTCGCTGGTCGCGCAGGCGGACGGCGGCGATCGCTGGACCGTCGTCGCGCAGTTTCCCGGCAGCGGGCCTCTCAGCGCCACCGACACGACAGGGTTCCACGCATGAGCACGCCGATCCGCATCCTCCTCGCCGACGACGAGCACCTGATCCGCACCGCGCTGGCGCAGATGCTCGACCTCGAGGACGATCTCACCGTCGTCGCCGAGGCGGTCGACGGCGAGCACGCGGTCACCGCCGCGGTGAAGTACGAGGTCGACGTGGCCGTGCTCGACCTGCAGATGCCGAAGCTCGACGGGATCGCCGTCGCCGAGCGGCTGACCGAGCTGCTGCCCGGCTGCGGCTGCGTGATCGTCACCAGCCACGGGCGGCCCGGCCACCTCAAGCGGGCGCTCGCCGCCGGCGTGCGCGGCTTCCTGCCGAAGACGACCTCGGCGGTGACGCTGGCCGCGGTCGTGCGCACCGTGCACGAGGGCGGGCGCCACGTCGACCCGGAGCTGGCGGCCGAGGCGATCGCCGCCGGCGACAGCCCGCTGACGCCGCGCGAGGCCGACGTGCTCGAGCTGGCCGCGACCGGCGCGCCGATCGACGACATCGCCGCGCGGGCGTCGCTCTCGCCCGGGACGGTCCGCAACTACCTCTCCAACGCGATGATGAAGCTGGACGCCGCGAACCGCCACGAGGCGGTCGCGATCGCCCGTCGCATGGGCTGGATCTGAGACGCCGCGCGGCGCCCTGGCTTCGCGACGCCGAGAGCGGGTAGCGGTTCTGGAGAAGGATCTCCACGAGCAGAGGACGGACCGACCCATGGCCAACGAACTGAACGGCAAGACGATCGCGATCCTCGCCGCCGACGGCGTCGAGCAGGTCGAGCTGGAGGAGCCGCGCAAGGCGGTCACCGACGCCGGCGCGAGCACCGTGCTGCTGTCGATCCACGACGGCGAGATCCAGGCGACCAGACACGACATCAACCCCGCGGACAGATTCGCCGTCGACAAGCTCGTCGGCGACGCGAGCCCCGCCGACTACGACGGGCTGATCCTGCCCGGCGGCGTCGCCAACCCCGACAACCTGCGCCTCGACGCCGACGCGATCGCGTTCCTGCAGGCGTGGTTCAAGACCGGCAAGCCGGTCGGCGTGATCTGCCACGGCCCCTGGTCGCTGGTCGAGGCCGACCTCGTGCGCGGCCGCACGATCACCTCGTACCCGAGCGTCAGAACCGACATCGTCAACGCCGGCGGCAACTGGGTCGACGAGGAGGTCGTCACCGACCAGGGACTCGTCTCCAGCCGCAGACCGGACGACCTCCCGGCCTTCTGCGCCAAGCTCGTCGAGGAGTTCGCCGAGGGCCGTCACGAGGTGCTCCACGAGGGAGCGACCGCGTGACTCCCGACGACCAGCCGAGATCGCCGCCGAACGAGCCGCACAGACCGCCGCAGGAGAGCCCCGACGACATCCCCGAGGGCCAGGCCGAGCCCGACAGCAGCGAGCCCGTCCCCGGCGGCCCGCCGACCGCCCCGCTCGACCCGCCGTCGGCGGGGTGAGGGGTCGGGCGGCGCGCGCGTCGTCGCGTCAGTCGGCGATCGCGTGCCGCAGCAGCGTCTCGGCTGCGGCGCGCGCAGCGGCGGCCGCCGCACGCGGATCGCCGAGCGCGGCCGTCGTCATCGCGCCGTTGATCAGCAGGGCGAGCTGATCGGCGAGGCCGGGCGGCCCGCCGGCCGCGGCGACCCGCTCCGCGAGCAGGTCCCGCCATGAGCGCTTGTGACGGCGCACGACCCCGGCGACGCGCGGCGCCGACTCGCCCAGCTCGCCGAAGGCGTTGAGATAGGCGCAGCCGCGGTAGCCGGGCGCGACGAACCACTCTTCCAGCAGATCGAACAGCGCCAGGATCTGCTGTTGCGGTGAAGCGCCGCCGTCGCCGTCGGCGCGACCCCGCAGCTCGTCGAGGACGTGCCGCTCGCGCGCGATCAGCGCCGCCTCCACGAGCGCCTCCTTCGACGGATACAGCGCGTAGATCCGCTTCAGCGAGACGCCCGCCTCGTCGCGCAGCGCGTCCATGCCGACGGCCTGCACACCGCGCTCGTAGAACAGCCGCGATGCGGCGTCGAGCACCCGCTCGCGTGCCTGGAGATCTGAGAGAACCATCGTTCTCTACTCTACCGAGGAATGAAAGAACGATCGTTCTCCGCTGCTGCGCCGCGGACCCTCCCTCGCTCCCTCGCGCTTCTGTTCGCCGTGGCGGCCGGCCTCGCGGTCGGCAACGCCTACGCCGCCCAGCCGCTGCTCGACGCGATCGCCGCCGCCTTCTCGCTCTCCCCCGGCGCGGCCGGCGCCGTCGTCACGGCGACGCAGCTCGGGCTGACGCTGGGACTCCTGCTGATCGTGCCGCTCGGCGACCTGCTGCGCCGCCGCCGCCTCGTCCCGCTCCAGCTGCTCGTCGGCGCCGGTGCGCTGCTGCTCGTCGCCGCGGCGAGATCGGGGCCGCTGCTGCTGGCCGCGATGGCGCTCGTCGGCGCGTCGTCGGTCGTCGCCCAGGTGCTGGTCGCGTACGCCGCCGCGCTCGCCGGCGAGCGTGACCGCGGCCGCGCCGTCGGGCTCGTCACGAGCGGGATCATCAGCGGGATCCTGCTGTCGCGCGCGGTCGCCGGCGCGATCGCGGAGCTGGGCGGCTGGCGCGCCGTCTACCTCGCCTCCGCGGCGGCGACGGTGCTGCTCGCGGCCGTGCTCGCGCGCCGCATGCCGCGCGAGGAGCCCGGCGAGCGGCCGCGCCCGGCGCGCCGCGCCTACCTCCCGCTCGTCGCCTCGACGGTGACGCTGGTGGCGCGAATGCGGCTGCTGCGCGTGCGCGGCGGGATCGCGCTGCTGACGTTCGCCGCCTTCAGCACGCTGTGGAGCGCGCTCGCGCTGCCGCTCAGCGCGCCGCCGCACGAGCTTTCGCACGCCGCCATCGGCCTGTTCGGGCTGGCCGGCGCCGCCGGCGCGCTCGCGGCCGCGCGCGCCGGCCGCCTGGCCGACCGCGGACACGGCGAGGCGACGACCGGCGCGGCGCTCGTCCTGCTGCTGCTGTCGTGGCCGCTGATCGCGCTGCTCGACCGCTCGCTGATCGCGCTGGCGCTCGGCGTCGTGCTGCTCGACCTCGCCGTGCAGGCGATCCACGTCTCCAACCAGACGCTGCTGCTCGCCGCGGCCGGCGCCGCGCGCAGCCGCGTCACCGCCGCCTACATGGTCTTCTACTCGCTCGGCAGCGCCGCCGGAGCGCTCGCGGCGACCACCGTCTACGCCGCCGCGGGCTGGACCGGCGTCTGCCTCCAGGGCGCGGGGCTGACCGCCGCCGCCCTGCTGCTGTGGTGGCGCACGCGCCCGTGTTTTCCCTGATGCGGATCGCGCAGCCGCTGCCTACGCTCGCGCGATGCTCCGATCCCTGCTCGCCGCGCTGGTCCTGATCGCCTCGCTCGCCTTCGCCCAGAACGCCTCGGCGGTCATCACGCTCACGTACACCGGCACGACGATCGGGATCGAGGGCAGCGGCGACAACGTCACCTACCTCGGGTTCGACAGCGGCACCAGCACCGTCACCGTCCGCAACTCCAGCGGCGTCGTGAACGCGAGCAGCTGCACGCAGGTCGACCAGCCGGGGCTCGGGACCTACTTCCACTGCCCGGGCGCGGCGACCGCGGTGGTCGCGAACTACCAGGGAGGCGCGGACGAGCTGATGTTCGAGAACGTCTGCGTGCCGACGATCGCGGCCAGACTCGGTGACGGCCCGGGCCGCTTCTCGCGGCCGACCGGCTGCCCGGCGGACCAGGTCGCGACCGTGACCGGCGGCAATGCCGCCGACTTGCTCGTCGGCGGCGCCGGGCCCGACCACTTCGACGGCGGCGGGGGTGACGACCAGCTGCGCGGGGACCCGGGCGATGACGTGCTGACGGGCGGTCCCGGCAACGACGACATCTGGGGCCAAGACGGCAACGACCAGGTGCTCGGCGGCGACGACGACGACAGAGTGCGCGGCGGCGCGGGCAACGACATCGAGGACGGCGGCGCCGGCAACGACGCGATCGGCGACGACGACGCCGGCCAGGGCGCCGACGACGTGCGCGGCGGCCCCGGCTTCGACGAGCTGCGACTCTCCAACCACGCCAACGGCGTCGCGATCAGCCTCGACGACGCCGCCAACGACGGCTCGCCGGGCGAGGGCGACAACTTCCACTCCGATCTCGAGAAGGTCCACGGCAGCCCCGGCAACGACACGTACACGGGCACGCCCGGCAACGACGCCTTCGACGGCTACATGGGCGACGACGTCGCCCGCGGCGGCAGCGGCAACGACGAGCTGACGGGCGGCTCCGGCGCCGACCAGCTGTTCGGCGAGACCGGCACCGACACGCTCTACGGCGGCGAGGGCGACGACCGCGTCGAGGGCGGCCCCGGCACCGACAGCCTCTTCGGCGACTACTCGCAGTGCTCGGCCTACGGCTGCTCCTCCGGCAACGACCTGCTGCTCGCGCGCGACGGCGAGGCCGACGCGCTCAACTGCGGCGCCGGCGCCGACACCGCCCAGATCGACGCGATCGACACGCTCGGCCAGGACGGCTTCCAGCTCTGCGAGAGCGTCGACCGCGCCGCCGCGCCGGTGCCGCCGCCCGGCGGCGGTGGCGGGCAGCAGCCGGTCGGCCCCGCGCCGAGAAGAACGAAGGAGGTCGCCCCGCCGGCGCTGCGCAACGCGACCGCCAGAGGCGGCACGCGCCGCTTCACGCTCACGCTCGCCCTCCGCCGCGCCAGCACCGTCACGATCACCGTCACCCGCAGAGGCGCCCGCAGAGCGCTCGGCAAGGTCACGCTGAGAGCGCGCAGGGGCACGACCTCGCACACGATCAGAGCCCTCGGCCGCCGCGCGCTGAGAGCCGGCAGCTACCGCGTCGTGATCCGCGCGGGCGCGAAGTCGCAGACGCTCACCGTGCGCGTGCGCTGAGCGCGCGGCCGCACCGATGTCGTCGTACGGCGACATTGGTGCGGTGTCAGCGTACGGCGACATCGCGTGGCGCCGCTTGCCCTGTCATGACTCAGTGTGTGGCAGACTTGCCGCCGAATCGACTGTCGACAGGCGATGCATACGTATGTATCGTCGTCGGCATGGCGATCACGAACCTGAGCGCGACGCGGGCCGGGCGCTGATGGACGCCTGGTCGCTGGAGGGCCGCATGGCGCTGGTGACCGGCGCCGGCCGCGGGCTTGGACGCGGGATCGCGCTCGCGCTCGCCGCCGCCGGCGCGGAGCTGCTCTGCGTCGCTCGCTCCGGCGACCAGCTCGACGCGCTCGTGGAGGAGATCGCCGCCGGCGGCGGCGTCGCGCACGCCCACCCGGCCGACGTCACCGACGAGGCGCAGGTCGACGCGGCGGTCCGCCGCGCCGAGCAGCTCGGCGACCTGCGGACCGCCGTCACCGCCGCCGGCACCAACCAACCGGGACCGGCGCGCGACTACCCGACCGCCGCCTGGGACGCGCTGTTCGACGTCAACGTGCGCGCGACCTTCCTCACCTGTCGCGCCGTCGGCGACTCGCTGCTGCGGCGCGAGGCGGCCGGCAGCATCGTCACGCTCTCCTCGCAGATGGGCAGCGTCGGCTATCCCGGCCGCGCCGCCTACTGCGCGACCAAGCACGCCGTCGAGGGGCTGACGAAGGCGCTGGCGGTCGAGTGGGCCGCGGAGGGCGTGCGCGTCAACGCCGTCGCCCCGACCTTCGTCGAGACCCCGCTGACGCGCGCCTATCTCGACGATCCCGCCTTCCGCGAGGAGGTGATCGAACGGCGCCTCCCCAGCCGCCGCCTCGCGACGGTCGAGGAGGTCGCGCACGCCGTCCGCTACCTCGCATGCGACGCCGCCGCCAGCACGACCGGCCACGTGCTGAAGGTCGACGGCGGCTGGACCGCCTGGTGAGCTGAGCGGCCCGCCGGCCGTTCAGCGACAGCGATAGCGGAGGTACACGACCCCGCTGTCGAACTGGTGCCGCTCGACCAGCTCGAGCGGCAGCCGCTGCCCCAGCGGCAGCGCCGGCTTGCCGCCGCCGACGGAGATCGGGTGAAAGTAGATCTGGAACTCGTCGACGAGCCCGGCGGCGAAGGCGGCGGCGGCGACGCCCGTGCCGCCGATCCCGAGATCGCGCTCCGCGCTCTCCTTCAACGCCCGCACGGCCTCGGGGTCGAAGCGGCGCTCCAGCGTCGTGCGGGCGGTGGTGACCTCGTCCAGCGTCGTCGAGTAGACGATCTTGTCGGCTGCCCGCCAGATCTCCGCGAAGTCGCGATCGACCTGCTGATGCTCGGGCTCGTGGCCTCTGGTCTCCCAGTAGACCATCGTCTCGTAGATGCGACGGCCGTAGAGATACGTGCCGACCGAGCGCTCGCGCTCGTTGAGCCACGCGTGCATCTCAGCGTCAGGGACGGCGAAGTCGAAGCGCCCGTCGGGGTCCTCGATGAAGCCGTCGAGCGACGCGATGGTGGAGTAGATCAATCGAGCCATGTGGGGTCAGACCCTGGCAGCCGCCGAAACTCATCGCTCCCGCCCGCGGGCGCCGCTTCGCGCGCTGCGCGTGCCCAAACGAAGGCGCACCGGCGCATCCTCGCAGCCCCGGAGGCGCCGAGCACTCGTCTGTCATCATCTGATGCGCAAATCCGTGCTCGAAAGGACTGACGATGCGCACCACGCTCGCTCTCGACGACGATCTCCTCGCTGAGGCGCAGCGCCTCACCGGCACGACCGAGAAGACAGCGCTCGTGCGTGAGGCGCTCGGCGCGCTGATCGAGCGCGAGAGCGCGCGCCGGCTTGCCCGCCTCGGCGGCAGCGAGCCCGGTCTCGAGGCCTCCCCGCGCCGCAGGAGCGCGCCGCGGTGATACTCGTCGACACCTCGATCTGGATCGACTTCCTCCGCCACGGCGAGGAGACGCTCACCCGCCTCCTCAATCGCAGCGCCGTCCTCTCCCACCCCAGCGTGATCGGCGAGCTCGCGCTCGGCAACCTCCGCAACCGAGACGAGATCCTCGGGCTCCTGCGCGATCTTCCTCAGGCCGTCGTCGCCGACCATGAGGAGGTCCTCCGCCTCGTCGACGACCGCAGACTCCATGGCCACGGCATCGGCTATGTCGATGCCCAGCTCCTCGCCGCCAGCCGCCTCACTACAGACGCCGCGCTCTGGACGCGTGACAAGCGCCTGCACGCGCTCGCGAGACGCCTCGACGTCAGCTTCGGCACGTTGCGCTGAGCCGCTGCGGACCGTCATCGCGCCGCCTGCTCGGTGCTCGCGGGAGCGGTGAGGGTCAGGATCGGCCAGTCGCGCACGGCCGATCGCAGCGTCCGGTCGTGGGTGACGAGGACGACCGCGGCGGGGGTCTCGATCAGCGCCTCGGTGAGATCGTCGACGAGCGCGACCGACAGGTGGTTGGTCGGCTCGTCGAGCAGCAGGACGGCCGGTCTTCCGATCAGCAGCCCGGAGAGCGCGACGCGGCGACGCTGACCGGTCGACAGGCGGCCGAGCGGGCGGTCCAGGTCGGCGGCGCGCAGCAGGCCGGTCCGCAGCACCGCCGAGCGGACGCGGTCGGGATCGAGCGCCGGGCGCTCAGCGCCGGCGATCGCCGCGACCGGGGTGATCCCGGGGTCGAAGCTGTCCTCCTGGGCGAGCAGAGCGATCCGCGCATCCGGCCGTCGCACGACCGTCCCGCCGTCGGCGCGCAGCCGGCCGGCCAGGATCGCCAGCAGCGTGCTCTTGCCCGCCCCGTTGTCGCCGCGGACCAGCAGCCGCCCGCCGCCGCGAAGCTCGATCGCCGCGCCGCCGGGCAGCGCCAGGCGGTCACCGAACGCGACGCCGGCCGCGCTCAGGAGCGCTCCCTTCGGAGGGCCGCTGACGTCGGGCGGCGCGAAGCGCAGCTCGTCGGGAGGGGCGGGGACGCGCGCCTCCAGGAGGTCGTCGATGCGGCGCTGGAAGAGCCGGACCGTCCCCGCGGCACGGCTTGCGCGGCCGTGCTTGGCCGCGCCCTTGCCCGGACGCCACTGGTCGGGCGCGCTCGCCTGCGCGGCGGCGAGCTGCGCGCGCAGCCTGCGCTCGGTCTCGACGCTCGCGCGGTGCTCGTCGCGCCAGTGCTCGAGCGCCGCCGCGCGGCCGGCGCGGTACTGCGCATAGCCGCCGGTGAACAGCGTGCCGCCCGCGCCTGCGCTTGGGTCGAGGTCCAGCAACGCCGTCGCGACGGCGTCGAGCAGCCAGCGGTCGTGCGTCACCAGCACCACGATCCCGGCGTGGCTGCGCAGGCGATCAGCGAGCACGTCGAGGCCGCTGTCGTCGAGGTGGTTGCCAGGCTCGTCGACGAGCACCACGCCGGCGGGATCGTGCAGCGCGCAGCCGAGCCGCAGGCGGTAGCGCTGCCCCGGCGAGAGGCTCCCCAGCGGGACCTCCGGTCCGAAGTCGGCTCCGAACGCGACGAGCGACTCCTGCAGCCGCCGCTCGGCGCCCCACGCGTCGAGCGCCTCCACCGCCGAGAGCGCCGCGGCATAGCGGTCCGCCGCCCCGTCCGGATCCGCGGCGAGCTGCAGCGCGGCCGCTTCGAAGGCGGCGACGGCGTCACGCGCGGCCCGCAGCGTGGCCTCCCGCAGCGTCGCGACCGTGTCGCTCGCGGCGACGTCGAGCTCCTGCTCTACGAGCGTGCGACCGCTGGTCGACGTGACCGTGCCGGCGTCCGGCGCCAGCGTGCCGGCGAGCAGGCGCAGGAGCGTGCTCTTGCCCGCGCCGTTGTCGCCGATGACCGCGAGGCGCTGACCCGCGCGCACGGTCAGCGTCACCCCGTCGAGCACCGGCCGCTCGCCGAAGCTCTTGACGAGATCGCGGGCGGCGAGATGGCTAGACGAAGAAGCGGAAGCCGCTCATCGCGGAGACGGTAACACGCCGCAGCGGCGCGGCGACCTCAATCGGCCGCGCCGGCGGAAGCTGCGCTTCACCCTGATCCCTCACTCCCTCCCCACGCGCACGACGTTGTTGGTGTGTCTGCGCGCGAGCCGGCGGTCGGTGTAGGTCAGCGACAGCGTGTAGCGCTCGGGCGGCAGCGGGTGCGCGGCGTTCAGCGTGACGCGGACCGCGCCGCCGGCGAGACGCCGGGCGGCGCCGGTCGCGCGCACGTCGCCGTGGCGGCGCAGCGCGGCCGACGCGCCGTCGGCCGGCAGCGTCACGGCGCCGGACACCCGCCGCGTGACGCAACGGCGCGTCGCGCTCCCGCGTGTCGCGGGCGTGCAGACGACGAGGCGGACCGAGGTCGCGCGGGCGGCTCCGCGCGGGCTGCGGCCGGCCGGACCGCGCTCGCCCGTGCGCCCGCGCGCGCCGGCCGGACCCTGCGGCCCTGTCGGCCCCGGCGCGCCGGGGGCGCCGTCGGCCCCGTTCTGGCCTCTGGGACCCTGCGGTCCCCCAGGTCCCTGCGGCCCGGTCGGCCCGCTCGGCCCGCTCGGCCCAGTCGGCCCGTCCGGTCCAGCGGGCCCCGCAGGTCCCGCCGGCCCGGCAGGCCCGCTGTCGGCCGCGACGCCGACACCGGTCAGCGCGTGGTCGTGCGGCACGGCATCGGAGTTGTCGGCGATCGTGAGCGTCGCCTGACGGGCGCCGGTCGCGCCCGGGGTGAAGCGGACGCGGATCGCGCACGTCTGTCCGTACGCGAGCGCGCGCCCGCTGCAGTCGTCGGCGGCGATCGCGAAGTCCGCGGCGTCGGGTCCGCTGAGCGCGGTGGCCGTCACGCGCAGCGCCTGCGCGCCGCGGTTTGAGAGCAGGATCGGCAGCGCGGCCGAGGCGCGGCCGACCGTCTGGTCGCCAAGGTCGCCGCCGTCGAGCTGCGGCGACGGCGGCGGCAGGTAGGCGAAGCTGGTCGACTGGATCGTGCCGTTCAAGACCCCGCCCGAGATCAGCACGCGCCCGTCGCCGAGCGCGACGGTCGCGCCCCCGGCGCGCGGCGCCGGCAGCGCCGCCGCCGCTCTCGCGAAGGTCCCCGTCGCCGGGTCGTACATCTCGGCGCTGGCGACGGTGCCGGCGACGCCGTCGTTGCCGCCGGCGACCAGCACTCTGCCGTCGGCGAGCGCGGCGACCTGCGGCTCCCACCGTCTCGTCGTCATCGTCCCGGTGGCGCTGAACGTTCTCGTCGCGGGATCGAACAGCTCCGCGCTGGCGAGCTGGCCGCTGTCGTCGTTGCCGCCGACGATCAGCACTCTGCCGTCCGGCAGCGCGGCCGCTCCCGCCCCCTGACGCACGGTCGCCATCTGGTCGACGACGCCCGCGAACGAGCCGGTGAGGGGGTTGTAGATCTCGGCGCTCGCGAGCCGGTCGGTCCCGTCGTAGCCGCCCGCGACGAGCACGCCGCCGTCGGGCAGCGGCGCGGCGACCGCGTAGCCGCGCGGCGTCGTCAGCGCAGCGGTCGGCGTCCAGCTCTGGCTCACCGGGTCGTAGATCTCCGCGCTCGCCTCCGCGACCGGCATCGCGAGCCCGCCCGCCACCAGCACCCGTCCGTCCGGCAGCGCCGCCGCGACCGGCGCGACGCGCGCGACCGACATGCTCGCCGCCGGCCCGAAGCCGTTGCCGGCCGGATCGAACCGCAGCGCCTCGTCCCGCGATACGCCTCTGGCGTCGATGCCGCCGACGAGCAGCGCGCCGCCGTCGGGCAGCGGCGCCGCCGCCGGGTTCGCCGCACCCTCGGCGATCAGCGCCGGAATCCCGGCGAAGATGCCCGGCGCCGCGGCCGACGCTCCCTCCGCGCAGACGCCGAGCGCCGTCAGCGCCGCGGCGACGGCCGCAGCCCGTCGCACGATCGATCCCCGCACAAGCGATTCCTTTCCCCGTTCCGTGACGTTCGTCTGGCGCAATCTTCGCGCATCCGGCAGCGGATGTGGCATCTCAGCGCGCTGCGGCGAGCCCGTCGCGTCGAGCGCGAATCACGGCTCGGCGGCAGTGCGTCGCGCTCAGGGCAGGTAGTACGTGTCGTCGAGGAACAGCGACGTCGTGCCGTCGCGGTTGGGCACGAGCCCGATCGTGCGCGCGGCGACGTGGCCGTCGGCGAAGGCGAGCTGGAGCCTGGCGCCCGGCTGGATCGCGTAGGTGCCGCGCCGGTCGGGCGGCAGGGCGGTGACGCCCCCGTCGGGTGTCGTCGAGGAGACGGCCGTGCTGAGCGCGAACTGGCCGTCGGGGTACAGCGTCACATCACTCACGGCGTAGGTGCAGCTCGGCGGGCAGAGCCCGACCGACGTGACCGACGAGCCCTGGAACTGGACGGTCGATCCGGCGGCGGGGACCTGCAGCTCGTCGTAGCTGAGCGCCGCGTCGGTGCGCGTGGTGAGCGTCAGCTTGCCGCCGACGTACGATCCGGGACGGCCGCCGAGGACGATCGCGCCCGTCGCGCCGTCGAAGCTGTAGGGGACGCAGCCGTCGGCGTCGTCGTTGGCCGCGGTCGGCGCGGTGCATGCCGGGAAGCCGCCGTTCGGGAAGCCGCGGTAGGCGAAGCGGTCGTTGACGAAGACGACGCCGTCGGCCTCCAGACCCGTGTACGTGAAGAAGTAGCGGCCGACGAGCGGGTTCGCCGGGCCCGGCGGCGGAGCAGGTGCCGGCGGCGCGGGCGCGGGCTTCCCACCGCTGCCGACCGTGAAGCGGACCCGCCGCGTCACGCCGCGCGCCCCTCTGCCGCTGACCGCGAACGTGGTCGTCGCGCGGGTCGCCGTCCGTGCGCTCGGAGTCAAGCGCACGACGAGCGTCCGGCGCGCGTGCGCGCGCAGCCGTCCGATGTCGAGCACGGTGCGCCCGGCTCTTGCGCCGGGCAGCGAGACCCGCACCCCGCGCGCCGGCGCCACGCGCAGGCGCACGCCGCCGACCGCCGATCGCGAACGGTTCGACACAACCACCTTCACGCGCACGGCCGACCCCGGCGCCACGGTCGCCGCCGGTGCCGCCGCCGACAGCGCCAACGGCGGTCTGCCGGCAGCCGCGCCGGACACCGACGCGAGCAGGACGAGGACCAGTGCGGACGCGAGCGCCCGCACCAGAACCGATCTCGATCCGCGGATGAGCACGTCTGCGACGTTACCCGGCCGCGCGCCCGCGCCAACCTCGATGCCGCTAGCGCCGGACCTGCACCGTGACGGTGCGGGTCACGGTCTGGCTGCCGATCTTCAGCGACACCCTCACCGCGTGCGACGCGACCTGCGCGCTGCGGCCGATCTTCAGCCGCACCGTGATCGTGCGCGCCTGGCCGGCCTTCAACGCAGCGATCTCCAGCGACGTCCGGCCCGAGACGCGCAGCGCCTTCGGTGCCTTCGTCTTGGCCGAGGCGCTGCGCAGCGTCGTGGCCGTGCGGTTGCCGATCCGGAACGAGACGCGGGCCGTCTGGCCGCGGCGGACCGAGACCTTCGACCGGGTCGCCGCGAACGAGAACGTCCCGTCGCGACCGGCCGCGCCGGCGTCGCCCTTCGGGCCGATCGGACCCTGCGGACCGATCGGGCCCAGCGGGCCGCTGCCGCCGTTGGAGCCGTCCTTCCCGTTCGCGCCGTCGGCGCCGTTCGCACCGGCGGCGCCCTTGTCCCCCGGGGTGCCGATGCCGGGCGTGCCCGGGGCTCCGTCGTCACCGGGGGGCCCGGCGGGCAGCGTGGTGCTCGTGCCCGTCAGCGGGACGAGCGTCTGACCGCCGGCGACGTTCGCCTCGATGACGAGCTTTCCGGCCGTCGTGGCGCCCTCGCGCGCCGGCGCGAAGCGCACCTGCACGCGGCAGCTGCCGCCGGGCCGGATCGTCTCGTCCTCGCACTCGTCAGCGGAGACGAGGAACTCGCCCTCCGACGCCTCGTCGTCGCCCTTGTAGCGCACGTCGCTGACGTTCAGCAGCTGCGCGCCGGGGTTGCTGACCGTGATCCACTGGCCGACGCCGGTGGTCCCGGTCGCCTGCGCGGCGAACGTCGGCGTGGTGGCCTGCGCGACCGCGCCGACGTTCGGGTTCGTGACGTCGAACCAGTCGACGCGGGCCTTCTGCTTGAACGGGCGTCCCTGCAGGCGCTTGTTCTTGATGGTGCTGCTGTTGTACGGCGTGTAGAGCCGGGCCTCGCCCTGGTCGAGGCCGGCCTGGACCTTGGTGCCGGGGAGCAGCAGGTCGGGCATCGACCCGATCGCCTCCCAGCCGTCGGCGTTGTCGGCCCACTTCTCCGTGCTCTCCGGCAGCGGCCGGACGTACATCGGCGCGTCGCCCCGCACGCCCGACCAGCTCCACAGCCCGTAGGACGACTCGTTGACGAAGTCGCCCTGGGAGACGATCAGGTACTGGTCGTTCTTGTTCTTGCGGATCTCGCGGATCGTGCCGCCCGCGAGGTTCAGGAGGATCGGCTCGTCGAACTCCGCATGCTCGCCGTCCCCGTCGTGGAGCTTGTCGAAGTTCGTCACCGGAACGACGATCGCGCTGGTCCCCGAGCGCTGGTCCCGCACGCCGAGGTACAGCGTGGACGTCGAGCCGGGCGCGAACTCGGCGCCCTCTGTGTTCAGCGCCGGAGACGCGGCCGACATGCCGAGCGGGCTGCCGTGGGCGGCGTCCCAGCGCTGCAGGTCCGGCATCAGGTCCTGGTAGGGCGTCCCGACGGGAACGACCCGCGCCGCGGCACCGCGGCCGACGAGCCGGGTCTTGTAGACGTCGTAGCGGTTGTCCTCGTCGAGCTGCGATCCGAGCCAGTAGATCGTGTCGCCGGCGCGGGCGGAGGACTCGAAGTCGACCTCGTTCTCGACGCCGCTCTGGACCGGACCGACCTGGAAGGTGCTCACCGGCAGGCCGGAGACCTTCGAGTCGTACAGGCGGATGTCGTTCTTCTCGTCGTCGGCGACGAGCAGGTGGCCGTCACCGACGTCCTGTGCCGTCGAGAGGTCCGACGTGCTCTGCAGCACGCGGCTCGTCGGCGTCGTCGGCTTCGTCACCCAGTAGTCGAACGAGAACGTGCCGGTCTTGCCGGCCAGGCCGGTGACCGTCAGCGTGATCCGGGCCCGGCCGTCGCCGACCGGCTCGAACGCGACGCGACGGTCGGAACCGTTGCCGGTCACCGTGATCTTGTCGCTCGCGATCACCGACGGGGTGTCGCTCTGGACGTTCGTGATCCGCAGCTCGTTGGCCGGGACCTCGCCCCCGGCGACGAACGCCTGCTTCAGCGAGATCGGCAGCGTCGGGTTCGTCGGATCCCCGACGACGCCGGAGAAGCCCTCGACCGCCTCCAGGTCGTACGGCGCGGTGATCGCCGGGTCGGCGAGGTCCGCGGGTGCGGGCTCGGTCTCGGCGACGCCCATGGTGATCGGCGAGTTGCTGGTGCTGCCCGGAAGCTGGGTGAACTCGGCGTCCGGCGGGACGAAGAGGGAGCCACCGGCGACGCCGACCGGGAAGAATCTCCGCGTCAGGAGCCCGGCGACGTAGAGTCGCGAGCCGCGCGGGCCGAGCGCCGCGGCGCGCGCGCCCTGGGGCGCCGTCCCGAGTCTGATCTTCTCGGTCACGGCGTGCGTCGCCAGGTCGATCCGCGAGAGGTACGAGTCGTGGACGTTGGTGTCGTGCGTCACTAGCAGATCGCGGCTGTCGCCGCTGATCGTCATGGTGCCCGTCTGCGTCCCGGCCTGGAGCGGGATCGACGGCTTCTCGGTCATCGTCGCGAGGTCGATGACCTGCACGACCGATCTGGAGCCGTTGATCGTGCCGGCGTAGAGCGTCGTGCCGTCGGGGCCGACGAGCAGCTCGATCGTCCCGTCCGTGATTCTCAGCCCCGGCTTCAGCGTCCCGGTCGCGAGGTCGAGCTCGGCGACGTCGCGCTGGTTGACCGCGACGAACAGCCGGCCGTCCGGGGCGAACGCCAGTGCGCTGACGTTCCCCGTGAGCGTGATCGGGGTGCCGACCACCGGGGTCGCGCCCGAGATGTCGACCGGCACGACGCGCGGCCCGGCGGCGACGTACAGCGTGCGGCCGTCCGGCGCGAGCCGGGCCGTCGCCGGCTGGGCCAGGTGCGGGGACGCGATCGGTGTCCCGAGGATGTTCGTCGCGACGTCGATCGGCGTGACGACGCCGGTCGTCCCGCCGTGGAGGACGTAGGCGGTTCTGTCGTCCGCGGTGACCTCGATGCGCTTGGCGTTCGTCGGGCTGAGCGCGGGCAGCGCGAGCGGCTGGCCCGTCTCGAGGTTCACGGCGTAGAGCCCGGAGCTGGTCGTGCCGACGTACGCGGTGGACGCGTCGGACACCGAGCTGGTCAGGCCGAGCAGGCCGAGCGCCGCGAGCACGGCCACGGCCGGCCGGCGGCCGTGGCGCGCTCGCCACCGGGACGGCGCGCCGGGGAGCGGGCGGGCGGACTGCGGATCGACCGCTGGAAGCAATCGGGCGGGACGTGATGACACGTGACGGTCCTTGCTGGAGACGGGGAACTGCGGAATCGTCAGCGTTGGGAGGGGCGAATCTGTCACCAGTCAGTGACTGATTTGTGCAACTTCTCACCCGATTGGCAACGTCCCGGGTGCAAGTCGTCGGAAATTGTGTTAAGTCGGTGAAACCGCCGACGCGCCAATACTCGATGGCGTAGCGTCCGCCGAATGCGCTGGGCCTCCGGAGTCGCTGAGCACCGGTGATTGCGTCGCTGTCGTGGCAGTACGTGCCGAGCTTCCTCGTCCTCGCCGACGAGCTGCACCTCGGTTCCGCAGCGCAACGGCTGGGCTTGTCGCGTCAGACGCTCGCCAAGCGGATCAGGCTGCTGGAGGAGCAGCTCGCCGCGCCGCTGTTCACGCGCACGACCCGCCGCATCGAGCTGACGCCGGCGGGCGTCGAGCTGCGCGAGCGCGCCGGTCCCGTCCTCGACGCGATGGACGATGCCGTGCGTCACGTGCAGCGCGCCGTCGCCCGCGGACAGCTGTCGATCGGCATCAGCACCGACCTGATGAACGACTGGGGCCTCCGCGTCGACGCGTGGATCCGCGAGCGCGCCGAAGCGGCGGAGCTGGAGCGCCGCATACCCGACGACGCGCTGCGGCTCGTCCGTGCCGGGCGGCTGGACATCGTCCTGACAGTCGGCGTCGGCGAGGACGAGCCGCACAGCGTGCTCGTCGGGCACGAGCCGACCCTCGTCGTCTTCCCTGACACGCACACCGCCGCCGGCCAGCAGGCCGTCCGAGTCGGCGAACTGCGCGACCTGCCGGTCGTCGTCAGCGACGTCGCGAGCGTCGACCACCGCCGCGCGGCGGTCGAGCTGCTGCATGGCGACGCCGACCTGCCCTATCTGCTCGCGCCCCGCATCGGCACGATCCGCGCGGGTCTGATCCACGCCGCGCGCCGCCACGGCGCGGCCGCCGTCGTGCTCTCCCGCAGCCTCGAGCCAGCCGACACCGCCGGGCTCGCCGCCCTGCCGCTGGACCCGCCCGTCATCCTTCCCGTCACCGTGATCGCCCGGCCTGGGCTGCCAGACGAGCTGATGACCTCGCTCGCCGACCACCTGCTCGGCCCGCCGGCCGCGTAGGTCGGCGGTCGAGCGGTCGTCAGCGCTCGAGCGTGACGCTCAGCGTCGTGCGTGCGGCGCCGGTCGTCACCTGAGCCGTGACGGGCAGCCTGCCGCGTCTGCTGCGGCGCAGCGCTCTGCGAGCCGCCTGCGACAGCGGGACGCCGACGGTCGCGCTGCGGCCGGCGGCGATTCTGAAGCGGGCGCTGCCGTAGGCGGGCGCTCTGCGTCTGCGTGCGACGCGCGCGGTCGCGACGCGCGGCAGCAGGCGGACGGTCCCGGTGCAGGCGGCGGCGAGCTGGCAGCGCAGGCGCAGCATGGCGCGCCCGTCGCGCACGCTCGCGATCGGCGCCAGCAGACGCAGCGGCCTAGTGGCGACGGCGGGCCGCTGCGGGGTCGTCGCGGGCGGCGCTGCCGCCGGCGGCGTGGCGGGCGGAGCCGCGGCGGGCGGCGGCGGTGCGCCCGCGCCGGGCAGGCAGGCGGTCGTCGGGTCCGCGGGCGCGACCGGGCGCAGGTTGGCGCCCGTCATCGGCACGCCGCACCAGTCGTACTGCAGCAGGACCTCGTAGCCGTCCATGATCCCGACGTCGGTGTTCGACTCGCCGTTCGCGAGCGCAGGGTGCAGGAAGGCTGCCTGCGCCTGGTTCGCCGGCGAGCCGAACAGGAAGCCGTGCGCGCCGCGGTCGTTGACCGGCAGCGAGCCCGGCCCGATCGCCGCGATCACGAGGATGTCGTTGTACTGCGAGCCGCTCGTGTCGCCGACGCCCGAGCCGGCCGGCAGGTTGACCGCGAACTCGCTGACCTGGTCCGGCGCCGGCTGCAGCGGCTGAGAGACCTGCTTCGTCGTGCAGCAGAGCCCGCCGCCGGAGCCGACGATCGCGAACTGCAGCGGGGCGGGCGCGGGCCCGCTGCGCACGCGCACTCTCGTGACCGCGCCGGCGCCGCGCGGCACGTACGTGTTCGCGACGACCTGGCCCGTCGGCCCGTACTGCGAGGACCACCACATGCAGGTCGTCTGGCCGGTCGGGATGAACTGTATGGAGCCCGCCGAGAGGCCGATGTACGGACGCGCCGCGCACTGGTTCGCGCCGCCCGGCAGCGCGAGGTTGGCGGGCGCCTGCAGCGCGCTGCCGTTCGTCGCGAGCACCGCCGGCTCGGCATGCGCGCTGCCGGCACCGAGCAGCAGCACGAACGCGGCGAAGGCGGCGAGCGCGGCGGCCGGTGTCCGCCGGCGGAGTCGGTCGGTCCTCATCGCAGCGACCCTACTCGGCCGCCGCGGCGCTCACGAGGCAGCTCCCGCCGTCTACGTGGAACTCGCGTAGACACGCTGGAGGTGACCGTGGTGCCGGCCCGACTCGACGTCTGCGACCCGGTCTCCGTCCGCGAAGCGGACGCGATCGTGGCGAGCACGCTCCGGGAGGGTTGGACGTCCTGGTCAACAACGCCGGCTATGCCCTCACCGGCCCGGCGGAGATGCTGAGCACCGAGGCGGTGCGGGCGCAGCACGTTTCACGGACACCGAGCTCGACACCCAGGGCCAAGCAGGCGCCAAGCCCGAAGCGGTCGCCGCGACCCTCGCGAAGGCGTGCCTGAAGCGCAACCCCCGTGCCCGTTACGTCGCCCCGCCCGCGACGCCGTGCTCTTGCACGCCCTGACCTCGATGCCGACCCGCACCACCGACGCGATCAAGCTGCGAATCATGTGGACCTCGCCGCAGCAGACCGGTAACGCTCGAGCTTCCCGGTCGAACGGTCGCATCGGCGTCCAACTGCTCCGACCAACTGTCGGAACGAGGGGCGGCGATTCTCGCCCTGCGGTCGATACCGACGGGAACGGATGGTGACTAGCGTCCGGCACCCGTCGCCGTCGCTTTCCCTCGAAGGAGTCCCCTCGTGTGCAGAGATTGCTCTGACGTGTCGCACCTCCCCTCGGCCGAGGAGCAGGTCGACGGCTGCGGGCGGCCGATCCCCCGCCACCTGGTCTCGCGACGGTCGCTGCTGGCGGGCGCGGGCGCGGCGGTCGTGCCGCTGGCGCTCGGCGCCGCCGACGCTGGCGCGCACGGCGGCGGGAAGTCGCGCTGGCGCGATTGGTGGGAGCGCAGAGGCCATGGTCACGGACACGGTCCCGGGCACGGCGGTGGCGGGGGCTAGTCGAAGCGCGGCCACTACCTGATCAAGGGCGCGGCGCTGATCTCAGTCGATCCGACGATCGGAACGGTGCCGGCGGCCGACGTCGAGGTCGAGGACGGCGTGATCGTCGCGGTCGGCCCGAACCTGCGCGCGCGGGGCGCCGAGACGATCGACGGCTCGCGGATGATCGCGATGCCGGGCATGGTCGAGACCCACTACCACATGTGGAGCGCGCTCGGACGCAACTTCGTCGGCGACGGCTTCGAGTACTTCCCCGCGAAGTCGGCGACCGTCGCCGCCTACGAGCCCGACGACTTCTACAACAGCGTCTCGCTCGGCCTCGCCGAGCTGGCCGCGGCCGGCATCACGACCGTCAACAACTGGGCCCACAACGTCCGCGGACCCGACTGGGCCGACGCCGAGCTGACCGCCCACCGCGACGCCCGCCTGCGCGCCCGCTACTCCTACGGCCACCGCGACGGCCAACCCGCCACCCAGCCGATCGACTCCGCCGACATCGAACGCGTCCGCCAGGAGTGGTTCGGGCCCAGATCGCCGCTCGACGGACTCGTCCACCTCGGCGTCAACCTCCGCGGACCCTCCAACCCAGCCAACTTCGCGATCGAGATGGCCTGGGCGCGCGAACGCAGAATCCCCATCTCCGTCCACTCCGGCCAAGGGCCGACGACCGCGGTGAGAGCGGCTGAGCTGGAGAGACAGGGGTACCTCGGCCCCGACTTCCTGCTCTGCCACAACCTCCCCGCCACGCCCGAGGACCGCGCCGCGATGATCCGCAGCGGCACCCCGCTCAGCATCTCGCCGCACTCCGAGATGCGGCTCGGCACCGCCGGCGGCTTCCACGACCAGCTGCTGAAGTCCGTCAACGACGGCGTCCTCACCAGCCTCTCCTTCGACGCCTCCTCGATCGCCCCGATCGACATGTTCCAGTCGATGGGCGTCGCCTGGAACATCGGCATCCCCTGGATCGGCACCGACACCGAGAGACTCCCGCCGATCCTCCTCAGACACGCGATCGCGATGGCGACGATCAACGGCGCCAAGGCGCTCGGCCTCGACAGACAGATCGGCTCGATCACCCCCGGCAAGCGCGCCGACCTCATCCTCATCCGCCAGGACGACCTCAACATCGCCCCCGCCGCCGACATCGAGTCCGCCGTCGTGCGCGTCGCCACCCCAGCCAACGTCGACACCGTCCTCGTCGACGGCCGCATCCTCAAGCGCGACAAGCAGCTCGTCGGCTTCGACGTCCCGCAGCTCGTCCGCGACGCCGCCGCCTCCGCCCACGCCGTCCGCACCCGCGCCGGCGGCCGCCTCACCCCCACCACCACCCGACCCCCGCAGTTCTGAGCGCGAGCGGCTCCGCCGACGCGCACCAGCTCGCCGGCGGACCGCGGCGCTCACACGCTGTCGCCGCGTCGACCTCGACGCCGATCGATCCGAGCATCGCGTCGGATCGTGAGCGGCGCGCACCGCCGCCTCGCACGCGGTCGGCGCGCCGCCGCGCTCAGAGCAGCCGGCCGGTGGCGCGCCAGGTCTGGTACACCCAGCCTCTGCAGTTGGGGTCGCGTGACTTGCCGGTCGACCACCCCTCGAGGACGTACTGGGCGGTGAACAGGCTCAGCGGACCGAAAGACGGGTTAGTACGGATGCCGCTGAGGAACGTGCACGGATGACGACGGGGCCCGTCGGAGCTAGCGTCGTTGGCCCGACTGGAGGGAGACGGGCATGGCCGTCGCACCGACCGCATTGATTCGGGTCCGAGCGCGGGCCGCGGGCGCGGTACGCGTCTGCCGCCGCAGACGTCGGAACTCGCTCGCGACGGGCGCGGCGCTGGCGCTGCTGGTCGCAACCGCCGCGGGTTGCGGCAGCAGCGACAGCACGCCGGAGTACTGCTCGGACCTGAACTCCCTGAAGACGTCTGTCAGCGACCTTCCGAGCGCTGGCATCGGCGGTCTGTCGAGACAGATCTCGACGATCAAGAGCGACGCCGCGGCCGTGGCCAGCTCCGCTCAGAGCGACTTCCCAGACGAGAGCAGAGCCGTCAGAACCTCGGCCGACGCACTCGCTGCAGCGGTGGAGAGCGCGCCGTCGAATCCAACCGCCGCCCAGGTCGGCGCGATCGCCCGCGACGTGGCGGCGCTCGCCGGAGCCGTGAACGAGTTCGCCGACGCCGCGGCCTCCAGCTGCGACTGAACAACCACGAGGAGAGCATGATGACCCCGCAAGCGCGCACTGCCGCACCTGTCGACCTCTATGTCGCCGCCTATGCCGCGGAAGACGCCGCGCGCGCCGACTGGGACGCGCTCAAGCAGCTCGCCAAGGACGACGTCATCACCGTCGACGGCCTGATCCTCGTCAGCCGCGACGGCGAGGGCAAGATCCACGTCGAAGACGACGCGCACGAGACCGCGAAGGGCGCCAAGTGGGGCGCCGTCGGAGGCGCGGTCGTCGGCCTCATCTTCCCGCCGAGCCTGATCGCCAGCGCCGTCGTCGGCGCCGGCCTCGGCGCCGGTGTCGGCGGGCTGCGGTCCCACAGAGGCAAGGCGGCGATCAAGGCGGACGTGGAGAGCACGCTGCCGCTCAACAGCTCGGGCATCGTCGCGGTCTTCGAGGAGCGCTGGGAGCCCGACATCGACTCGGCGCTCGGCAACGCGACCGCCGTCGCGAAGGAGAAGGTGGATCGCGACAGCGCCGAGGAGGTCAAGTCGGTCGCCGTCGCGGAGACGCGACCCGACGCATAGGAGAACGTGGCGGGGCGGTCGTCGCCTGCTCTGGCGCGGACGGATGCCCCGCGGTTGACGGAGCGCGCGGCGCACCGGATAGTGGATGGGATGATCGAGGACGACGAGCAGGCAGCGCACGAGCCGACGAGACCCCCGATCCGCGTCGCCATCGCAGATGACAGCTATCTCGTCCGCCAGGCGCTGCACCACGTGCTCGATCCGGTCGAGACGATCGAGCTCGTCGCCAGCTGCGCGAGCGGCGACGCGCTGCTGGCGGCTGTCGAGCAGCTGCGACCGGAGGTCGTCGTGACCGACATCCGCATGCCGCCCAGCGAAGGTGCGGAAGGGATCCGCATCGCGATCGCGCTGCGCTCGAGCCACCCGCAGGTCGGCGTGGTCGTGCTCAGCCAGTTCGCCGATCCGCGCTACTGCATCGCGCTGCTGGACGAAGGCTCCGACGGCCGCGCCTATCTGCTGAAGGAGCGCGTCGAGTCAGGCGACCAGCTCGTCGAGGCGATCGCGACGGTCGCGCGCGGCGGCTCGCTCGTCGACACGAAGGTCGTCGACGGACTGATCGCCGCGCGCCACCGGCACTCGCCGCTCGACGAGCTCACCCGCCGCGAGACCGAGATCCTCGCGCTCGTGGCGCACGGCGCCAGCAACCAGGCGGTCGCCGACGAGCTGGTGCTCACCAAGCGGGCCGTGGAGAAGCACATCAACCAGATCTTCCTCAAGCTCGGCCTGTCGGCGGCGGCGACCGACGTCAGCCGGCGCGTGAAGGCGACGCTGATCTATCTCGCCGAGCGTGCTTGATCTGCGGCCCTCACCCGCGCCCACGTCGCGTCGAGCGTGGTGACCGAGAGATCCTGCTTGCGCAGATACGCGGCAGCGCCGGCGCTGGCCATCGCGGTCGGCTGAAGCGGCTCGTCCGCGAGCGAGATCAGCACCACGATCGCGGGCGACTCCGCGAGCGCGATCCGGCGCGCCGTCTCCAGCCCGTCGACGCCCGGCATCCGCATGTCCAGCAGGACCAGATCGGGCTGCAGCTCCGCGACCAGGGCGAGCGCTTCGGCGCCTGATGCCGCCTCGCCGATCTGCACGAATCCCGGCGCCGCCTCGATCAGGGAGCGAGCTGCGCGGCGGAAGATCTCCTGGTCGTCGACGGTCACGACCGTCACCGGCGAGCGGACCGCTGGCTGCGAAGGGGATGACTGGTGCCGATCCATCGCGTTCAGCCTCCACCGCGCGGAGCGCGCCGGCAAGGGCGCTTCCCCGTCCCCGCCTCACATGCGCGCACGAGTCGCGGGCGTCAGGCCGCCAGCGGGTCGTCACCCTGCTGTGGCCGCTCGGCCCGGTCCTCGCCGACGTGCACCGAGCCGCTGAGCTCGCTGCCGGCGAACGGGTCCGAGCGGAAGCGGACGTCGCCACCGACCGCGGCGAGCCGGTCGCGCATGTTCCGCAGACCGACACCGTCACCCGACGCGGCGCGGCCGGCGTGACCGTCGTCGCGGACGCTGAAGCGCAGCGTCGCTGCGTCCGCGCCGGCGAGGGACACGACGACCCGTCGCGCTCCCGTCGCATGCTTGAGCACGTTCTGCAGCGCCTCCACGACGCAGAAGTAGACGGCGCACTCGACCGCAGCCGGGTATCGACCGACGGCGTCGGCACGCAGCTCGACGGGGATCGCGAAGCGCGCCGTCTGCGCTCGCAGGGCCGCCTCCAGGCCGCCCTCGACGAGCAGCGCCGGGTAGACGCCGTGCGCGAGCGCGCGCAGCTCCTCGAGCGTCTCGTCGACCGCCAGCTCCAGCGCTGCCAACCGTGCCGCGCACGCCTGCGGATCCTCGCGCGCGAGGCGCTGCGCCAACCCCAGCTCGATCCGCAGCGCGACCAGTCGCTGCTGCGCGCCGTCGTGCAGGTCCCGCTCGATCCGGCGGCGCTCGCGCTCGGCGCTCGCCGCGATCCGCGCACGCGAATCGCTCACCTCTCGCAGCGCGACATCGGTCGCGGCCACCAGACGCTGGTTCTCGAGCGCCATCGCCGCCAGCGCGACACCCCCGCGCAGCAGCGTCTGATCGGCGCACAGCGCGCGGTCGTGGACGATCGCCGCGATCGTGCGGCCCCGCTCCCGCACCTCGCTGAGACAGCGGCCGCTGTCCGCCGCGGGCACCGTGACGGGAGCCCCGTGCGCATCGACCCAGCGCCGGTCTGAGCCGCCGGACGGGAAGATCACCTCGATCGACGGATCCTCGAGCGCGTCCGCGAAGGCACGGGACAGCGTCGGCGCGTCGGTCAGCGTCCTCGCGCACCCCGCCAGCCGCTCGAGCGCCCGCCCCGCGTAGAGCCGCCAGCGCAGCAGCCCCGCGAGGAAGGCGAGCGCGATCACCGGAACCGCGAGCGCCAGCAGCCATGCGGCCACCGCGACGACGTCGGCGGTCGGGTCGACGGCTCGTCCCACCACGGCGACGCCGAGCAGGCTCACGCGCGCCACCGCGACGGCCAGCACCGGCGTCAGCGCGCGCCGTCCCAACGAGGTCGCGCGCAGGTACCGCGTCGTCAGCCGAGCCGAGACTGCGAGCATCAGCACGAACACCGCAGCGACCCCGGCCGGGCGCAGGACGCCGTCGAGCAGCGCCGGCTCCTCCGCGAGCGCGAAGAGCGCGTTGGGCGGGCAGTCGCGCACGCAGCTGGTGTACGGGCTCGGCACGTCGAAGCTGCTCGCGATCAGCAGCCGCGGCAGGAACAGCAGCCCGACGGTCGCGACCATCGCGGCGACGAGCACGCGATCGGCCTGCGTTCGCAGCCGTCCAGAGGGGAACGCCAGGAAGAGATAGATCAGCAGCGGCTCGACGCACCAGCCCGCCGCGCGGCCGACCGTGTAGGCCGTGGGATCCGTGGACTCGGCGAGCGTCGTCAGCAGCCACCCGCAGCCGGCGGTCAGCAGCAGCAGCCCGAACCGACGCTCCGGTCGCGTGAGCCAGATCCACACGCCGACCGTGACCGGCACGGCGACCATCGCGGCCCGCGCCGCCGCCACCGCCAGCGGCCGCTCGGCGGCGATCGCGGCCGGGACCGCGGTCGCGACGACCGCGACGACGCCGCAGGCGACCAGCACGACCGACTGCCGATCGTCGCGAACGCCGGGGCGCCGAACCAGCTGGGCGCTGCTCTCCATCAGCCGACGCTAGCCGCACGCAGCGTCGATGACGTCGGTACAGGCCCCGCGGTCCAGCTCGTAGTTGTCCGCAGACCTGGCGCCCGCAGGGCACGCAGCGCGCGATGTCGCCACGGATGAGCCGATACGCGGGTGGACAGGTGGCGAGAACCTGGTGGACGCACCCTGGCGCAGGCTCCGGCGTGGTGGAACGGTGGTCCTCCCAGCGATCGGAGAACATCATGGGAGTCCACGCTTCAGGCGGCGACGTGCCCGCCCACACCGACGTAGCGACCGGCGCCGAGCCCCACCTCAGCGGTTGGGTCGTCTTCGCCGGCACCATGCTGGCGATCGTCGGATCGCTCAACATCATCTACGGGATCGCGGCGATCAGCGACTCGACCTTCTACGTCAACGACGCCGCGTACGTCATCAGCGGCCTCAACACCTGGGGTTGGATCGCGCTCGTGCTCGGCTGCGGGCAGATGCTGTGCGCGTTCGGCGTCTGGGTGCAGAACGGCTTCGCCGTATGGGCCGGCGTCGCGTTCGCCGGACTCAACGCGATCGCGCAACTGCTGATGCTGCCGGCGTACCCGTTCCTCTCGCTCGCGCTGTTCGCGGTCGACCTGCTCGTGATCTACGCGCTGGCGGTGCACGGAACGCGTCGGGCCGAGCTCACCTGACGGGAGCCCCCGACTGATCGCTGTCGCGCCTGCCGTGGCGGCGCTCTGGTGAGGCCCCGAGCATCGCTGAGTCAGGTGCCACCGCGAGAGGAGAGCGAACGGGGGTCGGGAGCGCCCATCCCGTCCCTCAGCAGATCGGTCAGCTGGTCGGCGGGGACCGGCTCGCTGATGTAGAAGCCCTGGCCCTGGTGGCAGCCGACCTCAAGCAGGCGGCGCCACGTCTCGTCGCTCTCGACGCCCTCGGCCACGACCCGGAGCCCGAGGCTGCGCGCGAGGCCGACGGTCGACTTCACGATCGCCGCGTCGTCGCTGCCCGGTCTCATGCCCATGACGAAGGAGCGGTCGATCTTGATCTCGTCGACGTTGAAGCGCTTCAGGTAGGCCAGCGAGGAATGGCCGGTGCCGAAGTCGTCGAGCGAGAGCGAGACGCCGAGGGCGGCGAGCTCGCGCATCACCTCGGTCGAGCGCGACGGATCGGCCATCAGGAGGTTCTCGGTGATCTCCAGCTGCAGGCGCCGCCCGTCGATGCCGTGGCGCCGCAGCAGCACGGCGACATCTCCAGGCAGCGCCCGATCGACGAGATTGGTGACTGAGAGGTTGACGGCCACGCCCACGTCGAGGCCGCCGCGGTTCCACGCAGCGCATTGCGCCAGCGACGCGTCGAGCACGAACAGGGTGAGCGGGCGCATCAGGCCCGCCTGCTCGGCAGCGGCGAGAAAGGCGTCGGGCAGCAGCAGACCGCGGTCGGGATGCTGCCAGCGCACCAGCGCCTCGACGCTCGTGATCGTCCCGGAGGCGAGCTGAGCCTTGGGTTGGTAATGCACGACGAGCTGCGAGCACTCGATCGCCGCGCGCAGCTCCGCGGTCAGCACCAGCTGCTCACGCGAATGCGGGTCGGCATTGGCAGCGTAGAAGGCACAGGAGCTGCGATCGGCCTTCGCGCGGTACATCGCGACGTCGGCGTGCCGCAGCAGCATCTCCGCGTCGTCGCCGTCCTCGGGGAAGACGGCGACGCCGACGCTGGCGTCGACCTGCAGCGTTATCCCGTGGACTTCCAGTGGCCGCCGGATCGCCTCCGTGACGCGCCCGGCGAGCTCGGCGAGCGCCGTCCGCTCGACGTTCGCGCCAGCGGGGACGAGCAGCGCGAACTCGTCGCCGCCAAGGCGGGCGAGCAGGTCGTGCTCGCGCAGCGCCGCCTGCATCCGCGGCGCGAGGTCCGACAGCACGACGTCGCCGGCGTGGTGGCCGAGCGTGTCGTTGATCTCCTTGAAGTGGTCGAGGTCGATCAGCAGCACGGCCAGCGGTCTGCCGCCGTCCTCCCCCGCGCGGGTCACCTCCGCCTCCAGCCGCTGCAGGAAGTGGCGCCGGCTGACAAGGCCCGTGAGCGCGTCGTGGTTGGCTTCGTGCTCGTGCTCGCGGGCGAGCGACTCGATGAGCCGGAGCTTGCGGGCGGCCTCTCTCCGCAGCAGCGCCGCACGCCGCCCGCGGTAGAGCGCCACCAGCAGACCTGCGACGCCGAGCCCCGCGAGGGCGAGGATCAGCCGCGTGAGGTTGCGCGCTCGGCGGTCGGTCTCGCGCACCTGGCGGCCGACGTCGGCCGCTGCGCGCTCCAGCCTGGCGTTGAGTCGCTCGAAGCCCGGATCGACGAGCCGCTCGTCGACCGCTTCCGCCGCCTTCAGCCGCCCGGCCGCGAGCAGCTCCAGCTCCTGCTGGACGGCCGAGGCATAGCGGTCGAACGCCTCCGCAACCCCCGCCTGCGGTTTCGGCAGGCGCTGCAACCGCGCAAGCGCGTGGCCGCGGAGCGCCTCGACCTGACGCATGTCCTCCGCTGCGGCGGTCGACTTCGCGATCGCGCGCCACTCGAGCCCGTCGAGCCGATTCGCGCTCGTCTGCGCCTCGCTCAGCAGCAGCTGCGCGCGGCTCTGGGTCCGGGCGTCGTCGCCGACGGCGTCGATCCCGACGACCGCTCCGACGATCACCAGCACCGCCGCGAGGACGAGCGTCAGTGGCAGCAACGTGTTGCCGGTGCGATGCGGTTCAGGATGCACAGGGGACCTTCGCGAACTGGCTGGCGCTCGCAGCCTCGGCGTGGACGGACGGGGGAGCGATCGTCGGCGCGGATCACCCCGCCGGTCGATCTCGCCGTCTCTATCGGCGCACCGCGCGGAGATCCTCATGGCGGCGTCGGAACG
>DATIOB010000414.1:0-11222 GCA_035473605.1 Conexibacter sp. | reverse complement strand
CCGACGGATCGTCCCCAACCTCCACGCGCCCGACCCCGCCGCGGCCCGCGACTTCTACGAGCAGGTCCTCGACCTCGACCTCGTGATGGACCACGGCTGGATCGCCACCTTCGCCGACCGCGGCAATCCGGCCGCCCAGCTCAGCGTCATCAGCGACGACGCCAGCGCGCCCGTCCACCCCGACGTCTCGATCGAGGTCGACGACGTCGACGCCGCCCACGCCGCGGCGCAGCGGCTCGGCTGCGAGATCGTCCACCCGCTCACCGACGAGCCGTGGGGCGTCCGCCGCTTCTTCGTCCGCGAGCCGACCGGCCGCGTCCTCAACATCCTCAGCCACCCGGCCGTGCCGAACTCCTGACTTCACCCGTCGGAGCGACCGTCCCTCCAATGTGACGGAAGGTGGATCGACCGGCGCACGCGCAAGATTCGGGCTCTCGACACCAGCCGGAGCAGCAGCCGAACACGTCGTCGCCTCCTCAGCCGTCTCGGAGCTGCGTTATTGCGGGAACTTCGACGGGCTGCGATGGACTGGCCAGGAGATACAGGGAGCCGGGATCTACGACGTCGTGGCCCGAGGGACGAGATGTCGTTTCGCGCAATGGCTCTCACAGCACGCGGTGACGTCCTACGAAGCCACCAGCTGGCGCTTTCGCCGATGGACGTGCCGCGTCCTCGAGAAGGGTTACGAGTTCGTCGACATCCGCTGCCGCGCCCGCGGCGATCGCATGGTCCGCTGGCAGAGCGGGGCGTGACGATGCCCGGTGTTTGGGGCACCCGGAGGGCATTCGCGTTCGCGTGCACGATGACCGCCGTGCTGACGGCGTTGTGTGCGGTGACGGCCTCCGCCGCGCGCAGACCGACCGGTCCAGAGGCACGAGCGATCAAGGCCGCCGCGATGCGGTACTGCCATGGGCATCAGACCGGCGGCTGTCGCTGGGGCGGGAGCATCAGAGTCTCGACCGTCAATCGGCGCTACGCATGGGCTGACAGCGTCAGCGACAACTTCGACACGTCCGGAGTGCTGCGCCACTCTGCGACCGGCGGGTGGAACATGATCCGCGTCGTCGACGGCGGGATCCAGCCGTGCTCATGGTGGACTTCACGCTTGCCGCCACGCGTGGTGCGCGATCTCGGGATCCGCGGCTTCGACGAGCACTCCGGCTCGACCGAGTACCACCCGTGCGGCCCAGCGCCGAAGCCCGCGAAGCCGCGACACCGCACCACGATCGTCTGCGGTGTCGCCGTCGTGATCCGCCCATCCGCGTGTCTGCTCTACACGGCCCCGGGTCCGATCGCCCGAGGGCCCCGGCTGCGGCTGACCGACATGCGCTGGTCTGACTGGGGCGCCCCAGTCGCCACGGCGCGCGCCTTCGTCCAGCACGTCGGAGGGCGTGCGCCGGTGCGTGTTCGGGCGGGGCTGCGGGCGAGGGCTGCAGTCGGCTACTTCTACGGGCAGGTCGTCGTCATCAGCGAGACCGGCGCCGAACAGCTGATATCGCTCGACTCGACCGGCGAGACCGCCTGACGCGCGCCCGCCCGCTCACCCCACCAGCAGCGTCTTCGTCGCCGCGCCCGGGCCGGCGACCAGCTCCATGAAGACGTCGATGCCCTCGCTCAGCGGCGCCGTCGTCGTCCAGTCGACCGCCAGCGCGGGGAGCAGCGCGAGCGCCGCGCGGAAGTCGCGGTCGGCGTAGGCGAAGGTGCCGAGCACGCGCAGCTCGCGGCGGGTCAGGTCGAGCCCGTCGACGCCCGCGTCAGCCGCGTGCAGGCCGAGCCAGACGGCGGTGCCGCCCGGGCGCAGCCGCTCGGCCGCCATCCGCCGCGTCGCGGGGCCGCCGACGGCGTCGACGATCACGTCGAACTCGCCGTGCAGACCGTCCTGCGAGGTCGTGATGCCGGCGCGCGCGGCGGCCGCGAGCCGCTCCTCGCTGAGGTCGCAGATGACGACCTCGGCGGCGCCGATCCGCTGCGCCACGAGCGCGCAGGCGAGCCCCAGCGCGCCCGCTCCGATCACGCCGACGCGGGCCGGCTGCGGGTCGTGCTCCTGCGCCAGCCGCAGCGCGTGGACGGCGTTGGCCAGCGGCTCGGCGAGCGCGGCCAGCTCGAACGGCAGCTCACCGATCTCGTGCAGGCAGCGCTCGGGCACCGCGACGCGCTCGGCGAAGCCGCCGGCGCGGTGGATCCCGACGAGCGCGCGGGTGCGGCAGAGGTTCTCCAGCCCCCGCAGGCAGAGATCGCAGACGCGACAGGAGATCAGCGGGTTGACCGCGACCGCGGCGCCGCTGTCGAGGCGGATCCCGGCCAGCTCGTGACCCATGATCAGCGGCGGCACGCGGAACGGGCTCTGGCTCTTGAAGCCCTCCAGCTCGGAGCCGCAGATGCCGGCGGCGCGGACCTCGACGACGACCTCGCCGGCGGCCGCGACCGGCTCCGGGACATCCTGCAGCTCCAGGGTCAGCGGGGCGGTGTAGACGATCGCTTGCATGGTCAGTGTCTCGCTTGGAGGAGGGGCAGGAGCAGCCGCGACGGTCGCGCCGCGTCGTGGAAGAGCGCGTGGCGCGCGGGCACGGCCGGATGGACGTCGAAGCGCGGGAAGCAGGAGCCGCAGACCTCGACGCGCAGCCGCCGGCCGGCCGGCAGCGCGACGCTCGTGGCGCCCAGCTCGACGCGCACGGCGACCGGCTCGCCGCCGTCGGCCCCGGGCGCGCCGGGGGCGAGCCGCGCGACGCCGTCGGCGAGGTGCAGCGCGCGGCCGTCGGGCAGCAGCTCCGAGAGCGCGACGACGACGTCGCCGCCGCGGCGGTCGAGCGCGACCCAGACCTCGGCCGCCAGCTCGCCGGTCAGCTCGGCGTCGGCCTCCAGCGGAGCGCTCTCGAACACGAGCACGTCGGCGCGCGCCTGCACCGGGCGGCGGTCGCGCGGGCCGGAGCGCAGCGTCACGTCCTGGCCCGGCAGGAAGGTCGCGCCGGCGAGCGCGGGGACGGGATCGGCGGGGTCGTGGGCGATCAGCGAGGGAGCGACCTCAGCAGCGGGCGTCCGCGGCGACAAGGACCCGTCCGCATGCAGATGTGATGCGGAGGCGACGATGCCCGGCGGCGGCCACGCGTCGAGGTCGCGCCAGCGGTCGGCGCCCATCGTGAAGATCCGCACCGGGGCGCCGGGCGGGGACTCGCCGCGCAGCACCGCCGCGAAGAAGTCGAGCTGCAGGCGCGTGAGGTCGAGCGCGGCGCGGGCGGCGCGGCGGCCGAACTGCCGCTCGCCGAGCGTGTCGCCGAGCGCGGCGTGGGTCCACGGGCCGACGATCAGCCGCTGGCCCTCGCGCGCCACAGCGGTCGCCGCGCCCGCCCGCAGGCCGTTGAAGTTCGCGAGCGTGCCCGCGAGGAAGATGTCGTGCCAGCCGGCGACGTGCAGCGCCGGCACGGCCACGTGCGCCCAGCGGTCGCGGATCGCGGTCGCCTCCCAGAAGGCGTCGCGCTGCGGGTGGGCGTGCCACTGCGCGAGGTACGGCGCCAGCGCGCGCAGCCGCGCCGACAGCTCGGCCGGCCCGAGCGCGAGCGCCGCGTCCGGGTCGTCGGCGAGCGCGTCGAACTGCGCGGCGAGGCGCGCCGCCGCGGACGGGTCGGCGACGTGCAGCCGCGCGAGCGCGTCCGGCGCCAGCCAGCCGAGCGTCCAGAAGCCGAGGAAGCCGAGCTGGAAGGCGCCGCCCTGATGGGTCCACCCCTCCCAGTACTCGGCCGCCGTCAGCTGCGGCGCGACGGCCGCCAGCGACGGGGGCACACGAACCGCCGCCAGCAGCTGCGTCGCACCGACGTAGGAGCCGCCGTACATGCAGACGCGGCCGTCGCACCACGGCTGCGCGGCGACCCAGGCGAGCGTGTCCTCGCCGTCGTCCCCCTCCTGCGCGAACGGCGTGAACGCACCCTCCGAGGCGAAGCGGCCGCGGACGTCCTGGATCACGACGGCGAAGCCGCGCTCGACCGCGCGCAGCGGCTCCAGCGCCGCGCCGGCCACGGCCGCGCCACTGTCGGTGCGGTCGTACGGCGTCCGCTGCAGCAGCGCCGGGCGCGGCCGCGCGTCGTCGCCGGCCGCCGTCCAGACGTCGGCGCGCAGGACGGCGCCGTCGCGCATCGGCACGGCGACGCCACGCCGCACGACCACGTCGGTCACGCGCTCAGCCTCTCCAGAGGAAGCGGTCCATCACCTCGGGGTCGGGCTCGACGCCGAGGCCCGGCCCCTGCGGGATCTGCGCCATCCCGTCGACCATCTCGATCGAGGGCTGCACGAGGTGGCGGCTCAGCTCGCTCGGCTCGACGCAGTACTCGCAGATCAGCGCGTTCGGCACCGCCGCGAGGAAGTGCAGCGAGGCGGCCGCGTTGAGGTCGGTCGTGAAGGTGTGGTTGGCGACCGGCAGGCCGCGCTGCTCGGCGTCGCCGGCGATCAGCATCGCCTGCGTCAGGCCGGTGCGCGTCACGTCGATCTGGACGACGTCGATGCGGCCCTCGTCCATCAGCCGGCGGAAGCCGTCGCGCGTGCACTCCTCCTCGCCGGCCGCGATCGGCAGGTCGACCGCTTCGGAGACGCGCTTGTAGCCGCGCAGGTCGTCGGGGTGAAGCGGCTCCTCCATCCACAGCAGGTTGAACGGCTCCAGCAGCTTGATCCGCGAGATCGCCGTCTTCGCGTCCCACACGAGCCCGGCGTCGATCGCGAGGTCGACGCCGTCGCCGACGGCGTCGCGGATCGCGCCGACGATCTTCACGTCGGTCGCGGCGTCGGCTCCGAACGGCTCCCAGCCGAACTTCATCGCCGTGAAGCCGGCCTCGACGGCGGCGAGCGCGCGCTCCGCGTTCGCCTCCAGCGAGAACTGGAACATGTTCGACGCGTAGGCGCGGATCTCGGTGCGGTGGGCGCCGCCGAGCAGCGTGTGGACCGGCTGGCCGAGCAGCTTGCCGTTGAGGTCCCACAGCGCGATGTCGATGCCGGCCATCGCGTGGATCACGACGCCGGTGCGGCCGACGTACAGCGTCGCCTCGTACATGTCGTGCCACAGCCGCCGCACGTCGCGCGGGTCGCGCCCGATCAGCAGCTCGCGCAGGCCGCGCGCGATCGTGTGCGACGCCGGCGACTCGACGATCGCCTTCACGACCAGCGGGCTGGAGTCGACCTCGCCGTAGCCGGTCACGCCCGCATCGGTCGAGATGCGGATCACGAGCGCGTCGCGCGAACTGTCGGTGCGCGCCTCGTCGAAGTCGGGCAGGCGCAGGTAGAGCGCCTCGACGTCGGTGATGCGCACGCCGGAGTCGGTCCCCTCTTGGCTCGGCGCTGGCTGGGTGATGCTCACGGAGGTCCTTCCTGATGACTGCGTGGACGTTGGGGGTTCCGGGCCGCTCATCGCGGGGCACCGGCGAAGTGACAGCGGGCGCGATGGCCGCCGGCGCCGGCCTGGGCGCCGGCCGCGACGAGCGCGGGGTCCTCGGCGCGGCAGCGGTCGGCCGCCAGCGGGCAGCGGGGCGCGAACGGGCAGCCGGAGGGCAGCTCGCCGAGGCTCGCGGGCTCGCCCGCGACGCGCGCCTTCAGCTCGGGCGCGCCGGGCGCGTGGTCGGGAACCGAGGCGAGCAGGCCGCGCGTGTAGGGATGCTGGGGATCGCCGAAGACCTGCTCGACGTCGCCCTCCTCGACGATCCGCCCGAGGTACATCACGACGACGCGGTCGCAGAGGTAGCGCACGACGCGCAGGTCGTGGCTGATGAACAGCAGCCCGATCCCGAGCCGCTGCCGCAGCTCGCGCAGCAGGTTGAGGATCTGCGCCTGCACCGAGACGTCGAGGCCGGAGACGATCTCGTCGCAGACGACGACCTCCGGCTCGAGGATCAGCGCCCGCGCGAGCCCGATCCGCTGCCGCTGCCCGCCGCTGAACTGCGACGGGTGGCGGTCGAGGTCGGCGGGCGAGAGCCCGACCTGGGTGAGGATCTCGCCGGCGCGCTCGCGCCGCCCGGCCTTCGAGCCGCCGAGGTCGTTGACGGCGAGCGCGTCGGCGAGCGTCTCGCCGATCGTCATCGTCGGGCAGAGCGAGCCGTACGGGTCCTGGAAGACGTACTGCACGCGGCGGCGCAGCGCGCGCCAGCCGGCGCGGCCCTCGACCGGCGCGCCGTCGAGCAGCACGCGGCCGCTGCTGGGCGTCTCGATCCCGATCAGGATCCGCGACAGCGTCGACTTGCCGCAGCCGCTCTCGCCGACGAGCCCGACGATCTCGCCCGCGGCGACGCTCAGCGAGACGTCGTTGACGGCGTGGACGCCGCCCTCGCCCTTGCGACCGCGCCCGGCGAACCGCTTCGCGATCTGCTCGGCGGCGATCCCGCTCGCCGGCGGCGCCGTCAGCGGCGGCGTCGGCGCGGCGCTCATCGCACCCATGTCGTTCCCTTCGTCCCGTCGTGCGCGAAGCGGTGGCAGGCGACCCGGTGGCCGGGTCCGGCGGCGGTCCAGCCGGGCTCGGCGGTGTCGCACTCGCCCGCGACCGCGACCGGGCAGCGCGAGACGAACGGCGCCCCCGGCGGAAGCTGGCCGAGCGGCGGCACCGTGCCGGGGATCGTCGGCAGCGCCACGCCGCGCTCGCTGCTCAGCGACGGCGCCGCGTGCAGCAGCCCGACGGTGTACGGGTGGCCGGGGCTGTCGAGCACCTGCCGCACCGGGCCCTCCTCGACGGCGTGGCCGGCGTAGAGCACGAGGATGCGGTCGGCGATGTGCGGCGTCAGCCCGATGTCGTGCGTGATGAAGACGATCGAGAAGCCCAGCTCGTCCTTCAGCCGCCGCAGCAGCTCGACGATCTGCGCCTGGATCGAGACGTCGAGGTTGGTCGTCGCCTCGTCGCAGATCACCACTCTCGGCTTGCAGGCGAGCGCGAGCGCGATCGAGATGCGCTGCTTGAGGCCGCCGCTCAGCTCGCCCGGGTACGCCTTCATGCGCGCCGCCGGGTCGGGGAATCCGACCTGCTCCAGCACCTCCTGCGCGCGCTCGCGCGCCTTGCCGCGGCTGCAGCGCCAGTGCGTGCGGATCACGTCGATCAGCTGGTGGCCGACGGTGAAGACGGGGTTGAGCGTCGAGGAGGGGTCCTGGAAGACCATCGCGATCTCGCCGCCGCGCACGCGCCGCAGCTCCGACTCGGAGCGCTGGAGCAGGTCGGCGCCCTCGAACAGGACGCGCCCGCCGGCGATCCGCCCCGGCTCCGGGACCAGGCGCATCAGCGCCTGGCAGGTGATCGACTTGCCCGACCCGCTCTCGCCGACGATCGCGAGGCACTCGCCCGCGGCCAGCTCGAACGAGACGCCGTCGACGGCGGCCGCGGCGCGGCCGCCGCGGGGGAACTCGACGCGCAGGTCCTCGACCTGCAGCAGCGCGCTCATGACTTCTCCTCTCGCGACTCGACGGTGCCGCCGATCGCGTCGATCCGCTGTCCGGTGATGCGCTGCAGGCCGTCGCCGATCAGCATCAGCGACAGCGCCGTGACGAAGATCGCCAGGCCGGTCAGCGTCGTGATCCACCACGCGTCCGCGAGGTAGTCCTTGCCCTCGAGCATGATCCCGCCCCAGGTCGGGGTCGGCGGGCGCACGCCCATGCCGAGGAACGACAGCGTCGACTCGAAGACGATCATCGCCGACATCTGCATCGGCGCCAGCACGAGCACGCTCGGCAGCACGCTCGGGAAGACGTACTTGCGCGCGATCCGCACGCGCGAGGCGCCGACCATCTCGGCGGCGCGGACGTAGTCCTTGCCGCGCTCGCCGAGCGCGACGGAGCGCACGACGCGCGCCGCTCCGGCCCAGCCGGCCAGCCCCATCAGCAGCACCAGCACGGCGAAGCTCGGCTTGACCGCGCTCGTGATCGCGACGGCCAGCAGGATGTACGGGAAGGCGAGCTGGACGTCGATCGTGCGCAGCACGATCCGCTCGGACCACTTGCCGCCGAAGACGGCGAGCATGCCGGCGCCGACGCCGACGACGATCGAGACGAGCATCCCGAGCCCGGCGACGCCGAGCGAGACGCGCGCGCCGTACATCAGCCGCGACAGCAGGTCGCGGCCGATCCCGTCGGTGCCGGCCCAGTGCACGTCGCCGGGCGAGGTCAGGACCATCATCAGGTCCTGTCTGTTGGGATCGAACGGCGCGATCAGCGGCGCCAGCAGGGCGACCAGCGCGATCAGCGCCAGCACCGAGCCGCCGAGGGCGAGCTGCCAGTTGAGGCGGCCGCGCACGGTCGCCAGCAGGCCGCGGCGTGCGGAGGCGGCGGCGGGCCCGGCGGGACCGGCGGAGGCTGCGAGCGGGGTGGTCGCGCTCACGGCGCCGCCTCCCCCGCGCGCCGCACCGTGCCGGGCAGCAGCTCGATCGAGCCGGTCGGCGGGTGCGTGCGCACCTCGCGGAACGACTCCGCGAAGGCGACGCCGGCCTCGGCGCCGCGCGCGGCCGTGTGCTCGCGCATGAAGCTGACGTAGTCCATGCCGTCGTAGATCGCTCTCAGCCAGGCGTCCTGGCTTCTGTGGCAGAGCAGCATCCGCTCCTTCGTCGCCAGCACGGCTGTGACGTCGACGTGCACCTCCGGGACGAAGTCGACGCCGCCGACGTTGTCCATCAGGAAGACGTGCGGGATCCGCTCGGCGGCCGGCAGCGTCGTCTCGACGAGCCGCACGGCCGCCGGGATGCGCGAATCGACGGTCAGCTGGCCGGCGGCGCGGTGGTCGGGGTGGTAGTCGGTCGGGCTGTGCGCGAAGACGACGTCGGGGCTGCAGCCGCGGATCACGTCGATGAAGCGCTCGCGCGTCGGGCGGTCGTTGAAGAGCCACTCGTCGTCGAAGTCCATCCACACCAGCTCGGCGCCGATCACCTCCGCGGAGGCCTGCTGCTCGGCGTGCCGCATGGCCGCGATCTCGTCGCGGCCGAGCGTCGGGTGGCCGACGTTGCCGTTCGTCGCGACCGCCATCGTCACGCGATGGCCGGCCGCGGCGTAGAGCGCGAGCGTGCCGCCGCAGAGGATCTCGAGGTCGTCGGGATGCGCCCCGATCGCCAGCACGTTCATGTCGTCTCCAGTCGGATGCGGGGGTCGACGACCGTGTAGAGCAGGTCGATCGCGAGGTTGACGAGCACGAAGACGCTCGCGGTCACGATCGTGATCCCCTGCACCAGCGGGTAGTCGCGCGCGTTGAGCCCGACGAGCGCCATCTGGCCGATGCCGGGGAAGTTGAAGACGACCTCCGCGACGATCACGCCGCCGAGCAGGTAGCCGACGTCGACGCCGATCACGGTCAGCAGCGGCAGCGACGCGTTGCGCAGCGCGTACTTGAAGGTGATCTTCCACTCCGGCACGCCGTTGGCGCGCGCGGCCCGCACGTACTCCTGTCTGAGCGTCGAGCGCATCGACTCGCGCAGCACCCGCAGCTCGGTCGGAACGATCGACAGCGCCGCGGTGACGGCGGGCAGCACGAGGCTGGAGAAGCCTCTGTAGCCGCCGGCCGGGAACAGCCCCATCTTCACCGCGAGGTAGGTCGACAGCAGCAGCCCGACCCAGAAGACCGGCGCCGACTGCCCGATCGCGGCGATCGCGGAGGCGAGCCAGTCCCACGGCGAGCCGGGATAGCGCGCCGCCAGCACGCCGAGCGTCACCGCCACCGCGACCGACATCAGCAGCGCCAGCAGCGCGAGCTGCAGCGTCCGCGGCAGCGCCGTCGCGATCAGCTCCGTGACCGGCTTCTGGAAGCGGAACGAGTCGCCGAGGTCGCCGTGCGCGACGCCCTCGACGAACGAGCCGAGCTGGGCCGGGATCGAGCGGTCGGTGCCGAAGTCGGCGCGGTACTGGTCGATCACGTCCTGGCTGGCGAAGACGGGGGCGCGCACGCGCGCCGGGTCACCGGCGGTGACGCGCAGGATCCCGAAGACGCCGAGCGTGATCGCGACGACGATGAAGAGCGCCTGCAGCAGGCGGCTGGTGACGTAGCGCGCCATCGCTCAAACCCGCGGCGGCCGCCGCACGAGGACGCGGCCGCTGCCGGGCCTGACGTCGAGCACGAAGCTGTGGTGGTGGGTGGAGGGACGGCGCTCGGTCAGCTCACGCCACGCGTCCCAGGCCGCCTGCTCGCTCGCACCGCAGGCGCGCCAGAGGTCGGTCAGGCGCAGCGCGGTGCGCTCGTTGTAGCGCGTGTGCGTGATGTGCAGCGTCGCGTCGAAGCCGGCGCCGGCGCCGTGCTCGCGCAGCCAGTCGGCGAGGTGCGGCTGCTCGAGCGTGCCGAGGTCCTCGCCGTAGACGAGCGCGCGGCCGTCGCCGTCGAGGTGCGCGGGCAGGCCCGCGATCAGCTCCAGCAGGACGCGGTCGCCGGTCGGGCCGCCGTCGCCGCAGGCGGGCAGCGCGACGCCCTCGGGCGCCGGCAGGAACGGCGGGTTGGCGACGATCAGGTCGAAGCGCTCGCCGGCGACCGGGGCGTACAGCGAGCCCTCGCGGACGCTGACGTGGTCGTGCATGCCGAGCGCGACGTTGAAGCGCGCGACGGCGGCCGCGAACGGGTCGACCTCGACGGCGACGACCTCCGCGGCCGGCGCCAGCAGCGCCAGCAGGCCGGCGCCGGTGCCGAGGTCGAGTGCGCGGCGCGCCCGCCGCGCGCCGACGACGAGCGGCGCGAAGTAGAGCGACTCCGGTCCGACGTACGCGACCGGCGCGGCCGGATCGAAGTCGTCGGCGTGCGCCGGCGGCGTCACCAGCAGGTGACGTTGCAGCACGGTCGCGATCCGCCACGGCGCGGCGAGCCGCTCGCCGTCGCGGCGGGCGAGCAGTCCGGCCGCGACCAGCTCGGCGACCGTCTCGCCGTCGAGCGCCTGCTCCAGCTCGGCCGCCTCGACCGTCTGCCCGAGGCACCACAGCCGCGCGACCGCGGCGGCGAGCGGGTCGAGCCCGCGCACCGCCTCCGTCGCCGACTGCGGGTCCCAGAACGGCTGACGCAGGTGCTCGACGGGCCGCGCGAGCTGGTCGAGCAGCGCGAGGTCGGCCGCCGCCAGCAGCGCGCCCAGCAGGGGCGCGTCACCGGCCTGCGGCGCCGTCAGACCGACCGGCGCCGCCGTGTGCGTCAGCGCGGCCATGGTCACGCCGCCTCCAGCCACGCCTTCGCCGCGAGCGGCTCGCCGATCAACGGCGCGCGCTCGTAGTTCTGGACTCTTGAGGAGACGATGAAGTACCAGATCTCGTCGCTC
>DATIOB010000413.1:0-2720 GCA_035473605.1 Conexibacter sp. | reverse complement strand
CCAATTGCCGAAGCGCCCGTCGCGCACGTGCGCCGGGCGCCAGTCGATCCGCTGGTTCTGCGCGAGCATCGCGTGGCGCTGGTCGCGCGTGGCGATGTACCAGCTCTCCTTCGCGTAGTAGAGGAGCTTCGAGTCGCAGCGCCAGCAGTGCGGATAGGAGTGCGTGTACGGCGCCGCCTCCAGCAGCTTGCCGGCGGCGCGCAGCGCCTCGACGACTCTCGGCGACGCGTCGCCGACGAACTCGCCCTCCCAGCCCTCGATCCGCTCGTCGTAGGTGCCGTCCGCGCGGACGGGGTTGACGAGCGGGATCCCGTGGCGCTCGCAGAGGACGAAGTCCTCCTCGCCGAACGCCATCGCGGTGTGCACGAGGCCGGTGCCCTTGTCGAGCGTGACGTGCTCGGCGGAGAGGACCGAGTGGCTGCGCGGTCCGTGGTCGGTCAGGTGCGGGAAGGGCGGCTCGTAGCGGGCGTCGACGATCGTGCGGCCGGGGAAGCGGTCGAGCACGGTCACGCCGTCGCTGCCGAGCGTCGCCTCGACGCGCTCCTCGGCCAGCACGTAGACCTCGCCGTCGCGTTCGGCGCGCACGTAGCGCACGTCCGGGTCGATCGCGATCGCGCAGTTGGCGAACAGCGTCCACGGCTGCGTCGTCCAGATCAGGAAGGCGTCGCCCTCGCGCAGCGGGCCGCGCCGCTCGCTGACGGGCAGCTTGACCGTCGCGGTCAGGTCCTCCGTGTCCTTGTAGCCCATCGCGACCTCGTGCGAGGAGAGCGCGGTGCCGCAGCGCGAGCAGTAGGGGACGACCTTGTGGCCCTCGTAGATCAGGCCTCTGTCCCACAGCTCGTGCAACGACCACCAGACCGACTCGATGTACTCCGGCGTGCCGGTGCGGAAGGCGCCCTCGAGGTCGATCCAGAAGCCGACCCGCTCGGTCATCCGCTCCCAGGCGCCGATGTAGTGGTCGTTGGACTCGCGGCAGCGGTCGTTGAAGGCCGCGATGCCGTACTCCTCGATCTCGCGCTTGGAGTCGAAGCCGAGCTGCTTCTCGACCTCCAGCTCGACCGGCAGGCCGTGGCAGTCCCAGCCGGCCTTGCGCGGCACGTCGAACCCGCACATCGTGCGGTAGCGCATGTAGAAGTCCTTGAACGACCGCAGCAGCACGTGGTGCGAGCCGGGGTTGCCGTTGGCGGTCGGCGGTCCCTCGATGAACGAGAAGACCGGCCCGCCGGCGCGCTGCGCCAGCGCCTGCTCGAAGGTGCGCTCCTGCCGCCAGCGCTCCAGGATCCGTTCCTCGATCTGCGGGAAGTCGGGTCGCTTGTCGACCGGCCGGTGCGGCTCGCGCATGATTTCAGCCCCCTGTCAGCGTGAGTTCGACGCGCTTGTTGATCTTGCCCTTGCTCTTGTACGAGGGGAGGGCGATCCTGCCCACCTCCCGCGTGTTGGCGACGTGCGTGCCGCCGTCCGCCTGCAGGTCCAGCCCTTCGATCCCGACCACGCGGACGACCGTGATCGAGGGCGGCAGCAGGCTGACCTTGTTGCGGATCAGCTCGGGGTCTCTGTCAGCCTCGGCGCGTGGCAGGAAGTCGACGCGCGTCGGCCGCGCGGCGACCACCTCGGCGTTGACCTTCTCCTCCAGCTCGCGCACGAACTCGCCCGAGAGGGCGTCGAACTCGAAGTCCATCCGCCCGCGCAGCGGCTCCATGTTCGCGCCGGTCACCTTCGCGCCGTAGTCGCGCCAGACGACCGCGCAGAGGATGTGCAGCGCCGTGTGCGTGCGCATCAGCGCGTAGCGGCGCTCCCACGTGACCTCGCCGTCGAGGTCGCTGCCGACGGCCGGCGCCGCTCTGTCGAGCAGCGTCCAGACGCCAGCGGCCGGGAAGGCCGGGTCGCTGTCGTCGCGGGCCAGCTTGGCGCCGGTCACCTGCCAGATCTGATCGCCGTCGCGCAGCGTGCCGTGGTCGGCCGGCTGACCGCCGCCGCCGGGGAAGAGCGCACTCCCCTCCAGCTGCACGGCGCTCCCCTCAGCGCGCGTGACGCGCGCGGAGAAGGAGCGCTGGTAGGCGTTGACCTGGTAGGGCGGCGCGTCGGCCGGCGCCCGCGAGATGGCGGTCTCAGACAAGGCCGACGCTCACCTCACCGAGCCGGTCGAACGTCGCGTACGCCGTCTGCCCCTGCGCGATCGGGACCGCGCGCGAGACGGAGCCCGGCATCACGATGTCGCCCGGCTCCAGCCGCTCGCCCTGCTCGGCGAGCATCCGCGCCAGCCACGCGACCGGCTCGGCCGGATGGCCCAGGACCGCGTCGCCGCGGCCGCGCACCAGCTCCGGACCGACCGCCAGCGAGACGCCGAGCGTCTCCGAGCGAATGTCCTCGGCCGGCTCCCAGTCACCGATCACGCACATCCCGGAGGAGGCGTTGTCGGCGACGGTGTCGACGATCCCGATCCGCCAGTCGCTGATGCGCGAGTCGATGATCTCGAGCGCCGGGGCGAAGGCGTGCGTCGCCTCCAGCACCTCCTCGCGGGTGACCCCCGGCCCCTCCAGCGGAGACTTCAGCAGGAAGGCGATCTCGGCCTCGACGCGCGGCTGGATGAAGCGGCCGGCCGGAATGGTCGCGCCGTCGTTGAAGAACATGTCGTCGAACAGCACGCCGGAATCGGGAATGTCGATGGCGAGCGCCGACTGCATGGCCTTGGAGGTCAGGCCGATCTTCCAGCCTTTGAT
>DATIOB010000412.1:0-16741 GCA_035473605.1 Conexibacter sp. | reverse complement strand
GCACAGCTCGCTCATGAAGGCGTTCGCGCTGGGGCTGCTGGAGCCGGACGGCGAGCGCTACGCGCTCGCCCGCGACCACCTCGAGGACTGCTCCGCGTGCCGTCGCAGCATCCTGCGCACGCGCGGGATCGGGGCGGTCGCGCCGCCGGTCCCGCTGGCGCTCGGCGCCGCCGGGGTCCTCGGTGCCGGCGCCTCGGCGGCCGGGCGCGGCTCGGCCGAGGGCGGGAGCGCGGAGAGCGGCCGAGCGGGCAGCGGCCGCGGCGGGAGACAGGGCGTCAAGCTCGCCGCCGCCGCAGCGGCCGTGCTCGCGCTGGCGCTCGCCGCGCTCGCGCTCGCGATCGGCGGAGGTTCGGAGCCGAGCGCTCCGGCCGCTCCCTCCTCTTCCGCGCGCGAGCGCACGGCCCCCGCTGCCGGTCGCGCACGCGCCGATCGCGCCAGCGCGGGCGCAGTGGCGAGAGCGCTCGCACGCGTCCGCGCGTCCGAGCGGCGTCGGGTCGCCGCCGCGCGCCGCCGCGCCGCCGCGCGGCGACCGGTCGTGGCGCGTGCGGCACCGTCCCCGCAGCCGACCGCGGTGACCTCCTCGTCCCCGCCCGCCACGGCGCCGGAGCCGCCGCCCGCCGACACGCCCGCAGCCGACCCGCCCGCCGCCGACCCGCCGACCCCCGATCCGCCGGCACCCAAGCCGGGGCTGGTGCGCGACGGGGCGGAGGAGTTCGAGCTGCGGTGACCAGCGCATCGGTCGCGACCACGCGTCGCGAAAGGTCTGACCAACGACGTTCTGGCGTCGCGGCGCTCAACTTCGACGCTTCGATGCCGACCCCACATGAGTGGCGACGCGCCCGAACCATCCGCAGATCAAAGGAAGCAGCATGACTCAGGCACCAGGACGCATGGGGTGGAGCAATCCGCCACTCGCGCTCACCGTCGTCCTCCTGGCGCTCGCCGCCCTGGGCCTCACCGCCACAGCCGCGCGCGCCGCGGGGCCTGACCTGCAGACCCAGGTGCTGATCAACGCGGACGGCACCGCTCCCTTCGACGCGTCCGCCGGTCCCGGTCTCGACGACGGCGAGACCAACCAGGTCGTGCGCACGCTCGACGTGACGACCTTCCAGGTCAACTGGTCGGCCAACAACCCGGCCAACACGACGCCGGTCCTGAGACTGCAGCTGCCGCCCGGCGGCTACGCCTTCACCAACCAGCCGACCGCCGGCGACTGCCCCGGCGGCCTCACCGTCAGCCCCGCGCGGGACGCGATCGCGTGCAGCATGGGCCCGTTCAACAGCGGTGCCGACTCGATCACCAAGAGCGTGATGCTCAACGTCAGCGTGCCCGCCACGGTCACCAACGGCAGACAGTTCAGACTGGCCGCCGACTTCGGCGACGGCGTCGTCAGCGCGCCGAGCGAGAGCCCGCTGATCACCGTCTCCTCCGCACCGAACTACGACCTCTTCAAGAGCGGCTGCTTCACCGACTGCGCGCTCAGAGCGCCCGAGGTCAGAAACATCGACACCGACGGCGACGGGACGCCGGACACGCTCGGCTTCGTCTACGACTACGGCGTCGGCCTGCGCACGGACGCCGCCGGCGGCAAGGGCAGCGCCCAGCTGGCCGAGCCGCTCGTCGTCACCGACGACGTGCGGATCCCCGCCGGCACCGGCACCAACGGCAGAAGCCTCTATCCCGTCGCCGCCGGCCAGCCCGGCCTGAGACTGATCGGCTGCGACAGCGGCTCCGGGCACGGCAACTACTGGCCGCGTGCGCAGGCCAACGGTGCGCGCGACCGCTCGGTCGACCCGATCGCGATCGCCTGCGAGCAGCCGCTCGGCAAGGGCACCCCGGCGAGAATCACGCTCTCCGGCTTCGACTGGGACCGCGTCAGCCCGCCGCCGACGATCCGCGGCTCCGGCCAGTACAGCTCGCCCAACAGAGGCGTGATCGGCTACGCGCACGTCAAGTACTTCCTCTCCTACGAGGACTGGGAGAGAATCGGAACCGACCGCGGCGCGCTCAGAACGGTGCCGCTGCCCGGCGGCGGCACGCGCGTGGTCGGCACCGTCGCCCTCGGCGACCGCCTCAACGGCACGACCGCGCTCGGCGATCCGGTCACGGTGGCCGACACCGGGTACTGCGGGACGCCCGGCAGCGACACCACGCGCGTCGGCTGGAGAGCGCCCACGAACGTCGATCTGCTCGACCCCTCGACCTTCGACCCGGTCGACGTCGGCGGCAGCTCCAACCTCGGCACGGGCGTCGAGTCCGCCGCCAACAACGGCGCCTGCCTGGCCTGGACGATCGCCGCGCCGGTCGCGTCGAGAGGACAGCTGAACTTCGTCAAGACCGCCGTCGCCCCCGGCGGCACGTCCACCGGCCCGGTCGTCGCACACGGCTCCGCGGTCGCGACCGGCCTCGCGCTGGCGAACGCCGTCACGCTCAACAGCGAGGCCGGCATCACCGATCCGGTCACCCAGGCGGCGGCCGGCACGACGATGTGCGACAAGTGGGACAACCGCCGCTACGGCCCCGACGCGGCGCTCGGCGAGGAGTGGATCGTCCCGCAGGCGGTCGCGAACGCGGCCGACGGCGGCCGGCAGGACTACAACGCTGAGTACGGCGACGCCGGCCACACGGTCGAGTACGCGACCGGCGCATGGGGCACGCACGGCGGCTCCGATGAGGGGACGAGCTACTACTGGCAGGGCCGCTCGCGCTGCGAGGACAGAGCGATGCCGTACGTCAGCGCCGGCAACCCCGGCAGCCGGCTGCTGCCGCTGCCCGCCCTGCCGGGCGACACGGGCGACGTGTACTGGGTCGGCGCCGGCGAGGTCGACTTCACCAACAGCGGTCTGAAGCGCATCGACGCCGACCAGCTCAACGCCGTGCGCGTGCGGTTGAACGAGCCGCTGGGCGGCATGTTCCCGTCCGAGGTCGCGGCCCGCAACGGCGACGCCGACCCCGACAACGACACCAGCCAGATCTCCGACGTCGCGCCCGTCACGCGCACCACGCAGGCGCGCTTCGTGCTCAACTGGAGAAACCGCGCCGACATCGCGCTGCCGGCGCAGATGCGCAACTACGCGGCGCTCGTCCACAGATTCGCGAGCGCGTCGGCGTGGACCTACAGCACGCAGGCGGCGACCAGCTCCGACGACACCACCAAGAGAGCGGCCGTCTCGGTCGGCTGCGGCGCGCCGTGCGGCAACGCGGCGACGGTCGGCAGCACCAACTACGCGCTCTGGTGGCAGGTGCTCGGCCCCGACCTCGCGGTCGAGAAGACGCGCGTGGACGGGGGCGGGGCGCCGATCGCCAACAACGGCGTCGTCAGCGCCGGCGACGAGGTCCGCTGGCGCCTGCGCGCGCGCGGCGCCGCGCCGCTCGGCACGCCGGCCGCGACGCCCGGCGCGACGCCGACGGTGACGCTGATGGACGTGCTGCCGCCGGGCTTGGACTACGTGCCCGGCTCGACGCTCAGCAGCGGCGACGTCGCGCTCGGCGAGCCGACGGTCCTGCACGACAACAGCCTCGGCCGGACCGGCCCGGCGTACGCCGGCTACACGACGCTGCAATGGACGGTGCCGAGCTTGCCGTGGGCGCCCAACTTCACGACGAGAAGACCGGTCGAGCTGACGATCGCGACGACCGTCTCGCCGGACATGGCGCCCAGCAGAACGATCGCGCAGTCGTTCTTCGCGACCGCCCCGAGCATCACGCTGCCGGACGAGGAGGGCAACCAGGCCGACCCGGCCGGGTCGTTCCGCAGAGCCGACGCGGCGGTCAGAACGCCGGCCGGCGGCGCGACGGCGGTGCTGAACAAGACGGTCGAGCCGGCGCAGCTGATGCGGCACACGCCGTTCAGGTACTCGCTCAAGTTCGCCAACTACAGCGCCACGCCGATCGCCGAGTTCGAGGCGATCGACCTGCTGCCGTGGGCCGGCGACAGAGCGCACGCGCGCCGCTCGCTGTTCGGCAGAGCGGAGCCGATCGTGCTCGAGTCGGTGACGAGATCGGCGGCGGGCGAGGTCGTCTGGGTCTCGAGCACCGACCCGGTCGCGCTCGACGCCGCCGACGTCGCCTCCGGCCACACGGCCGACCCGGCGCACGACGGCTACCTCGACCCCGACCACGCCGCCGCGCTCGGCAGCCCCCAGTGGCCGTGCACGGTCGACCAGGTCGGCCAGGGCGGCGCGCCCGCCGGCTGCCCCGCGAGCCTCGCCGAGGTGACCGCGCTGCGGTTCGTCGGCGCGGGCACCAGAGCGACGCCGTTCCTGCCCGCCAACTCCAGCCTCTTCACGATCGAGCTGGGCTACAGAACGACCGGCGACGCCCAGCCCGGCGACGTCTACGACAACAGCTGGATGGCGCGCTTCGACAACCTGCTGCCGGTCTACCGGCCGATCCTCGCGCCGCCGTCATACGCGGCGCCGGGCGTGAGCGTCGCGAAGCTGTCCGGACCGACGGCGAGCGGACCGTGGAGCGAGTCGACGCTGGTCCACGGCGGCAGAGCGGCGTTCTTCCAGGTCACGGTCACGAACACCGGCACGAATCCGCTCGTCGGCTTCGCGTTCGAGGACGTGCGCACCGACGCCTGCGAGTCGCCCAGCCCCGCCCCGCCCGCGAGCCTCGCGGCGGGCGCCTCGTTCACGTTCGTCTGCTCCGACCCCGCGCCGGCGACCGGCTACGTCAACACGATCGAGGTGACCGCGGAGGACGCGGACGGCAACCCGGCGCAGGACGACGACACGGCTGCGATCAGGGTGGCGGCACGCGTCGGCGACCGCGTCTGGCTCGACGACGACCGCGACGGGGTCCAGGATGCGGGCGAGCCCGGCATCGCGGGGATCGAGGTCAGGCTGAGCGGGCCCGGCGGAGGTGCCGTCACCGACCTCGACGGCACCGCGGTCGGCGCGCAGCTGACCGACGCGGACGGCAGCTACCTGTTCACGAACCTGCCGCCGCTGCCGGCCGGCCAGCACTACACGGTCACGCTCGACAACGCGCAGCCCGCGCTCGACGGCTTGACGCCGACGCTCGCGGGCAGAGGCGGCGACGCGGGGAGAGACTCCTCCGACGGCTCTGCGGACTCCGGTGACCTCGACGGGGCCGACCCGAGCGACCTGACGCTCGACTTCGGCTTCCTCGCGCCGGCGGTGAGCGTCGGCGACCTCGTCTGGCGCGACGGCGACGGCGACGGCGTGCAGGACCCCGGCGAGCCGGGGATCGCGGGCGTCGAGCTGACGCTGACCGGGCCGGGCGGCGGCGCGGTGACCGACGTGACCGGCGCACCGGTCGGCCCGGTCACGACCGGCGCCGGCGGCGCCTACGCGTTCGTGCTGCTGTCGCCGCTGCCGGCCGGCGAGCACTACACGGTGCACGTCGACCCGGACCAGGCGGCGCTGAGAGGCGCGGGCCTGAAGCCCACGCTGCCCGGCGTCGGCGGCGGCGCCGACGACTCCTCCGACGGCAGCGCCGAGTCCGGCGACCTCGACATGCCGGGCGCGGTCGACGACACGCTCGACTTCGGCTTCCTGGCACTGGCGCGCGTCTGCGGCACCGTCTACGCCGACAGCGACCTCGACAGGTCGCTCGGCACAGGCGAGCCGGGCGTCGGCGGCACGACCGTCGTGCTGTCCGGCACCGACGACCTCGGCCAGCCCGTCAGAGCGACGATGGCGGCGGCAGCCGACGGCAGCTGGTGCGTCGCGGTGCGACCCGGCACGTACGACGTGACGATCGAGACGCCCGAGGGCTGGGACCCGGACACGCCGACGGAGATCAGAGCTGTCGTCGTCCCGCCGGGCGCGGAGCTGCCCGGCCACGACTTCGGTCTCGTGCAGGCCGACCTGGCGATCTCGAAGACGGCCGCCGCCAGCTCCTACGCGCCCGGCGAGACCGCCAGCTTCACGTTGGAGGTCGTCAACAACGGGCCGACGGCGGCGACCGGCGTCACGGTGACCGACACGCTGCCGGCCGGCCTCGCGTACGCGGGTGCCGACATCGCCGGCTGCAGCGTCGCCGCGGAGACGGTCACCTGCGCGGTCGGCGACCTCGCCGTCGGCGCGAGCGCGACCTTCGTCGTGCAGGCGAGGGTGACGCGCGAGACGGCCGGCGAGCTGGTCAACTCCGCGACGATCGCGGGTCAGCAGCCCGATCCGGTGGAGCAGAACGACGCGGCCAGCGCGACGATCACCGTCGTGCCGCCGACGCCCCCGGTGGTGGATCCGCCGACCCCGAAGACTCCGGATCCGCCGGCGCCCCCGGCCCCGCCGTCACCCCCGGCTCCGCCGGTCGCCCCGCCCGTCGTGCCGGTCGCGAGAAGACCGGTGGACCCGAGAGGCGGCAAGCCGGCCGCCAGAGTCAGACCGCGCGCGGCGGCGCTGAAGGCGGGCGTGAAGGTGTCGCGCAGCGACCTGGCGCCCGGCGACCAGACGACGCTCGCGATCACCGTCAGAAACCCGAGCGCCATCGCGCTGCGGAACGTGAGCGTCTGCGACACGCTGCCGAGCAGCCTCGCGTACGTCGACGCGGCGCCGAAGCCGGTCTCGGTCGGCGGGCAGGTCTGCTTCGTGATCAGAACGCTGAAGCCCGGCGGCGCGGCGGTCGTGAGGATCCGGGCCAGAGCGCTCTACGTCCCGCGCGGCGTGCAGCTGCGCAACCGCGTGACGGTCGGAGGCCAGGCGGTCAAGCCGGTCGCGATGCGCAGCAGACTGAGCATCCGCGTCCGCCCGACGCGCGTCTCGGACAAGGTGACGGGCTGAGCCTGCTCGCCGTGATCTCGGCGTCGGCCGCGCTGGCGGCCGGCGCCCCGCCGCCGGCGGTCGCGCCGCCGTCGCCGCGCACCGGCGCCTCGATCGCGCAGATCCGCGTGCGGACGATCGTCCGCACGCGGCCGCAGCGTGACGCGCGCGCCGTATGGACAGCGGGCCCCGAGACCGTCTTCGCGCGCGCTCCGCAGAGACTGCTCGTGCTCGGGTCGCGCACCGTCGGCGCGCGTCAGTGGCTGCGCGTGCTGCTGCCGATCCGGCCGAACGGCAGCAGCGGCTGGATCCCGCGCGAGCTGGTCACGACCTCCCGCACGCGCTGGTGGGTGATCGTCGCCAAGGGCGCCCGCAGCGTGACGGTGCTGCGCGACGGCAGACGCGTGAGACGGTTCGCCGCCGTGATCGGCAGGGCCGCGACGCCGACGCCGGAGGGGCTGGCCGCGATCTACGAGCGCAACCTGCAGGCGGACCCGAGCGCCTTCCTCGGCCCCTGGTCGCTGCCGCTGACGCTGCACTCGGACGTGCTGCGAAGCTTCGGCGGCGGCCCCGGCCGCGTCGCGATCCACGGTCGCTCCGGAGCGAGCCTCGACGATCCGGTCGGCACCGCCCGCTCGCACGGCTGCGTGCGGATCTCCAACGGCCCGGTCGCGTGGATGGCGACGCGGCTGCCGGCGGGGACGCCGGTGGAGGTGCGGCGGTAGAGCCGGCGGCGCGCCATCGCGGTCTCCTGCTCTGTCGCGAAGATGACACAGCGTCTGTCAGCAACCGTGTCGAAGGTGGTCCTCCGCGGTGATCTGCTGTAGGCATCAGCCACCCCGTCCGCAGGAGAGCGCAGATGTCCTCGATTGCAGCGAACTCGACGTCCACCGCGGTCCTCTGCGGCGCCCTCATGCTGCTCGGTCTGACGGGCGCCGCGCCGTCGGCGCTGGCCGCCGAAGACTCGTTCGTCACGCGTTCGGCCCCGTCGGGTGCGCCGGACCGCTTCACCGTCACGCTGCTCGCGCAGGACGGCAGAGCCAACGAGGCGCGGTTCTCGCTCGACGGCGGCATGATCGTCGTGAGAGACGGCCCCAGCGGTGTCCGCCCGGCGCCTGGCGGCGGCTGCACGGGGACGCTCGTCGGCATACCTGCGGTGATCTCGGCGACCGTCAGATGTGCGGCCGCAGGCGTCGAGACGCTTCAGGTGAGACTCGGCGACGGTGACGACAGCTCCGTCAACGCGACCGGCATCCAGAGCTACAGCTACGGCGGCGACGGCAGCGACCACATCGTCGGCGGCTCCGCATACGACTGGCTGGAGGGCGGCGCCGGCAACGACGTGCTCGAGGCCGGCGCGGGCGACTTCAACGCCTTCAGCGCGGGCCCCGGCGATGACACCCTCGTCGGCGGCGACGGCCGCGACAGCATGTACGGCGGGGATGGTGCCGACACCCATCTCGGCGGCGGCGGCGCGGACGAGCTGCAGCACAGTCCGGGCGCCGACGACTTCAACGGCGGCAGCGACAGCGTCCCCGGGCAGCCGGAGTCGGTCGACTACGTCACCTACCAGTTCGTCAGACAGCCGCTGACCGTCTCGATCGACGACCAACCGAACGACGGCGCGGCCGGCGAGGGCGACAACGTCCACTCCGACGTCGAGCGCGTGCTCGGCGGCGAGGTCGACGACCAGATCAGAGGCAACGGCAGAGCGAACGCGATCGACGGCCACCGCGGCGACGACAGGGTCCACGGCTACGGCGGCGACGACATGCTGCGCGGCTCCGACGGCCAGGACGAGATCCGCGCCGGGGAGGGTGACGACGAGCTGGAGGGCGGCGACGGCGACGACGAGCTCGTCGGCGAGGCCGGCGACGATCTGCTGCTCGGCGACCCCGGCACGCGCGTCGGAGCCGACACGATGCGGGGCGGCGACGGCGTCGACACCGTCTCCTACGCCGTCAAGAGCGATCCCGTCACCGTCGACTTCGACGGAGCGGCCGACGACGGCGCGGCCGGCGAGGCCGACAACGTCGGGATCGACGTCGAGAACGTGCTCGGCGGCAGAGGCGCCGACACGCTGCTCGGCGACGCCCGCGCCAACGCGCTGAGCGGCGGCGACGGCGACGACCGCCTGGAGGGCGGCGAGGGCGCCGACACGCTCGATGGCGAAGCCGGCGACGACACGATCGTCAGCCGTGACGGCGCAGCTGACGCGGTCAGCTGCGGCGCGGGCGCCGACACCGTGATCGCCGACGCCACGGACACGGTCGCCGGCGACTGCGAGAACGTCCAGCTGCCGCAGGTCCCGACGCCCCCGCCGCCGGTCGCCCCGCAGCCGCCGGCCCCGCAGCCGCCGGTCGCGCAACCGCCCGCCCAGCAGCAGCCGACCGCTGCGCCGACGCCCCGCTGCGCCGCGGTCGTCCTCGCGACCAGACGCGTCACCGTCGGTCGGAGCGGGATCGTGAAGCTCCGCCTGAAGGCCGCCCCCGGCAACGGCGCCGCATGCACCGCCCGGCTGACGCTGCGCAGCGGCAGAGCCGCGCTCGCCGGCACGCGCGTCCGTCTGGCGCCCGGCAGAGCGGTCGTCGCCAGGCTCACGCTCGTGCGGACCGCCCGCACCCGCCTCGCGGCCGGCCGCAGAGGGCTCGCGACGCGCCTGGAGATCAAGACGGTCGACGCGGCGAGACGGGCGACGGTCGTCAGCCGGAGAGTCCGGCTGGCGGCTCAGCCGACCGCCGCTGCCTCGGCGCGGTGACCGAGACGCCGCGACAGCTCGCGCGCGATCTCGATCAGCGACTCGCCGATCTGCTCGACGTCGTGGTCGTCGACCGCCTGCACCGGCGCGCTGACGGAGAGGCCGTAGGAGGGCGCGCCGCGGCGGTCGCGGATCGCGACGCCGACGCAGCGCAGGCCCTGCTCGCCCTCTTCGTCGTCGGTCGCGTACCCGCGCGCGGCGACGCGGTCGAGCTCGCCCTCCATCGCGTCGAGCGTCACGATCGTGTGCTCGGTGATCGCCGGCATGCCGTGGTCGGCGAGCAACGCGAGCGCGCGCTCGCGCGGGAGGCATGACAGCAGCGCCTTGCCGAGCGCGGTCGAGTGGAGCTGGTCCTCCTCGCCGACCTGGGCGCCCTTCTTGATCGAGCGGCTGCCTTCGAGCACCTCTATCAGCACGATCCGGCCGTTGCGGAAGGCGGCGAGGTTGATCGTGTGCCCGAAGGCGTCGCGCAGCTGCTCCATGTACGGCAGCACGAGCGGGCGCGGGTCGACGTCGCCGAGCGCGCGCTCGCCGAGCACGAGCACGCCGAGCCCGAGCCGGTAGCGCGCGGTCGCCTCGTCGTATTCGACGAACTCTCCGTCCACGAGCGTGCGCAGGTAGCGCAGCGCGGTCGCCTCGCTCAGCCCCGCGGCGCGCGCGAGCGCCGCCAGCGGCGCGCCGAGCGCGCCGGCCTCGCCGAGGTCCTGCAGCAGGCGGAGGGTGCGCTGGACGGCTTGGACCGCTTGGGTCTTCGGCTCCTCCGGCTGCTCTGGCGTGGTCATGACGGATCCCCTGGAAGGTGCTGAGACGACGGTTGGTCGCACGATACCAAGCGAACTGAAAAGGCACTGCCGGAAAATTTGAAACTCCCAGCGCAAAAAATCTGAAAGCTCTCTTTCATTCTGATACTGTGCCGCTCGTCTGTTGAGCGAGGGAGAGGTCTGAGAGGCGATGAGCGCAACTCCGACGTCGCGGGCGAACGGCGCCGCGACGGTTGAAGCGAGACGGGTCACGGGGCTGCTGCCGCCGCTGCTGACGCCGTTCAAGGACGGCGCGCTGGACCTCGCGAGCTTCGATCGCGTGCTCGACGATCTCGCCGGCCACGTCGGCGGCGTGCTCGTCGGCGGCAGCGTCGGGGAGGTCCCGAGCCTCACCGTCGAGGAGCGGATCGCGCTGCTGCGCGCCGCCTGCGCGCGACGTGACGCGGTCGGCTCGGTCGCCTTCTCGATCGGTGACAACTCGATCGAGCACAGCCGCCGCCTGCTCGACGCCGCCGGCGAGGCCGCCGCCGACCTGCTGGTCGTCGCGGTCCCCAACTACTTCGCGAACTCGCGTGAGGGGCTGATCGCCCACATCGGCGCGATCGCCGCGGACGCGCCGGCCGACCTCTGCCTCTACGACAACCCGGTCGCCAACCACACGCCGCTCAGCGTCGCCGACATCGCCGCGATCGCCGCGGCCGTTCCGCGCCTGACGCACGTCAAGGTCACCGACACCGCGCTGGAGAAGGTCGCCGAGCTGAGGGAGGCGACCGGCCTCACGGTCCACGCCGGCGACGACGCCGTCCTCTGGCACCAGCTCACGCGCGGCGCCGAGGGCGCGATGGTCGCGCTGCCGATGATCTACCCCGAGCGGGCCGCCGAGATCTGGAGCCTCGTCAGACGCGGCGAGCTGGAGGCCGGCTACGCCGCCTACCGCCCGGCGACCCCGTTCCTGCACGGCGCGCTCGGCGGCGTCGACTACGTCGCCGTCATCAAGGCGGTCCTGCTGGAGCGCGGGCTGATCGACTCCGACGAGCTGCGGCTGCCGCTGACCCCGCTGGCGGCGCCGCGCCGCCGCGAGGTGCTGGAGGCGTTCGCGGCGGAGGCCGCGCTGCGCTGATGCGCGCGATCGTCTACACCGCGCCGCTGACGCTCGAGCACCGCGCCGAGCAGCCGGAGCCGGTCGCCGGCCCCGGCGAGGTCGTCGTCGAGGTTCGCGCCGTCGGCATCTGCGGCTCCGAGCTGGAGGGCTTCCGCAGCCAGAGCCCGTTCCGCGTGCCGCCGCTGGTGATGGGCCACGAGCTGGCCGGCGTCCGCCTCGACACCGGCGAGCGCGTCACCGTCAACCCGCTGATCGCCTGCGGCCGCTGCGACCGCTGCCTGCGCGGCCTGCGCAATGTCTGCCGCACGCGCGCGCTCGTCGGGATCCAGCGCGACGGCGGCTTCGCCGAACGCGTCGCGCTGCCGGAGGCCTGCTGCGTCCCGCTGCCCGACGGCCTCTCGTTCGCCGACGGCGCGCTCGTCGAACCGGTCGCCAACGCCGTCCACGCGCTCGCGCTCGCACAGGCGCACGATCCGCAGCCGGCGCGCGTCGGCGTGATCGGCGCCGGCATGCTCGGCCTCGCGACCGCGCTCGTCGCGCAGCGCCTCGGCGTCGAGCAGGTCGTGATCACCGACCTCAGCGCCGAGCGGCTGGAGAGCGCCCGCGCCGCCGGCGTGCGGCACACGGCCGAGCGGCTCAGCGGCGAGTTCGACGTGATCGTCGACGCCGTCGGCAGCGCGCAGACGCGCGCGACCAGCGCCGAGCTGCTGGTCCCCGGCGGCAGCGCCGTCTGGATCGGCCTGCACGGCGCCGACGCCGGCTTCGACGGGCTTGCGCTGATCCGCGGAGAGCGGCGCGTGCTCGGAACCTTCGCCTACCTGGAGCGCGACTTCGCGCGCGCCCTGGAGATCGTCGCGCAGCTCGACACGAGCGCGTGGGTCGCGAGCGCGCCGCTCGACGACGGCGTCGAGGTCTTCCTCGACCTGCTCGAGCGGCCGCCGGCCCACGCGAAGACCCTGCTGGTGCCCTGACTCGATCTGGTCCCATTGGAGGATGACGTGAGCAGCCGAATTCGCAGAGCCGTGACGACGCTCGTCGTCGCGCTGCTCGTCCCCTTGGCAGCGAGCGCCACGGCGCGCGCCGAAGCGCCCTCCTGCCCGGTCGGCGCGCCCGCGACCTACACGCAGGCGAGCGTCGGCGGCGACGGCAACGCCGTCTACGGCAGCTACTACCTCGGCGACTCGTTCGTCGCCAGAGGCACCACGATCACGCGCCTGACCGTCTGGATGAAGGAGGCGGCGAACGCGCCCGTCACGCTCTCGGTGATCGAGGGGACCGCGATCGGCGGCACCGTCGTCGGGACGGCGACGGTCGCCTCCGGCGTCAGCGGCAAGGCGGTCGTGACGCCGAGCAGCCCGATCGCGGTCAGAGCCGGCGGCGACTACATCCTCAAGGTCAACGCGCCCGGCGCGACGAGAGGGCTCGCGGAGCTGATCCCGGCCTCGGCCAGCAGATTCGTCTACGCCAGAGACGGCGGCATGGGCGGCGGCGACTGGAGACCGGCCAACTGGGACATGGCGATGGAGGTCGACTTCTGCGGCGCCTCCGGCGTCGGCAGCTGCACGCTCGGCGCTCCCGCGAAGGTCCTGCAGGACTCGGTCGCCGGCCCCGGCAACGCGATCTACGGCGGCTACTACCTCGGCGACTCGTTCGTCGCGAGAGGCACGACGGTCGAGAAGGCCGCGGTCTGGATCGCCGACGCCGCGAACGCGCCGGTCACCGTCTCGGTGATCAACGGCTCCGCGATCGGCGGCACCGTGCTCGGCAGCGCGACGATCGCCTCCGGGGTGAGCGGCAAGGCCGAGGTGACGTTCGCGAGAGCGATCGCCGTCACAGCCGGCAACACGTACATCCTCAAGGTCAACGCTCCCGGCGCGACGAGAGGGACGGCCGAGCTGATCCCGGCGCCGGGCGGCTACGTCTACGCCAGAGACGGCGGCGGCGGAGGCGGCGACTGGAGACCGACGGGCTGGGAGATGGCGATGGAGGTCGGCTTCTGCGGCGCGACCCTTACGCGCGACACGCAGCCGCCGACCAGCGGCGACTTCGGGCCCGTCTTCGGCGCCGACGTCGCGGCGCAGGCGTTCACCGCGCTCGACGGCACGCTCTACGACGCCTCGATCTGGATGACGCAGGCCAACGACGGCCCGCTGTCGCTGACCGTCCGCAGCGGCTCGCCGAGCGGCTCGGTCGTCGCCTCCGCCGAGGTCTCCGCCGGGCCGATCGGCAAGCGCTCGGTCCTCTTCAGAGGCGGCGTGCCGCTCAGATCGGGCAGCACCTACGTGCTGGTCGTCGGCACCGGCGCAGTCGAGACGACGACCGGCCGCGTCGCGAGACGGGCCGACGACGCGACCCAGCAGGCGTGGGACGTGACCGGCCCGGTCACCCGCGACATGGCGCTCGACCTCTCCTTCGGCCCGGCCGTCAGCGCGACGAGCGACCTCGTCAAGGACCAGTGCGTCGCGAGACTGAGCTTCCCGAGCGGCTACGTGTCGAGCGTCGAGACGGCGCTGAGATCGAAGCCCGACGTGTGGGGCGAGGCGCTGCTGAGACTGCCGGGCGGCCCGACCTACGACAACATCAAGGACTACCTGCTGCCGCTGCGCGGCGTCGGTTCGCCGGCCGGCGGCTCCGGCACGCAGCTGACCGACTCCGGCGTCTTCTACCTCGCGATGTGGGACGCGCAGGCCGACACCTTCGCGCAGACCGGCGCGCTGCACGTCGCCGACGGCAGCCAGATCGCGACACGCAGATCGGACGGCCGGCGGATGACGACCTACGTCGGCGACGGCGGCCGTGAGCGCTACGGCCTCTGCGAGGCGGCGCTGGAGGAGCCGGCGCTCGCCGACGGCCACCTGCCGGTGCTGCAGATGTCCTACAGAGACGTCGACGGCGTCGCCTACACGCAGGAGTCGTTCGTCGCCTGGCTGCCCGGCACGAGAACGCCGGCCAGCTTCGTGAAGCTGACGGCGCAGAGAGGGACCTCCTCGCTGAGAGCGGTCGACCTGCGCGTCGTCACCGGCGACAGCGGCCTGACCGACGCCGGCGGCTCGATCGTCGGCGGCGGCAACGTCGTCGTCTACGACGGCGCCGGCTGGACGCTGGCGAACGGCACGACGCTGAGAGCGAACGTCGACCTCTCCAGCGGCGCGGTCCAGACGCGGTACCTCGTGCGCCCGGTCGACCCGGCGACGCCGAGCACCTTCACCGCGGACGCGACCAGCTACGCGACCGCGCTGAGCAGCCTCAGAACGGCGTGGAACGCGAAGCTCGCCGCCGGCGCCGGCTACGTCGTGCCCGAGCAGCGGGTGATGGACGCGCAGCGCAACCTGCTGATCCAGGCGCTCCAGCTCAACTGGCGCTACAGCTACGGCAACGCCTACGAGAGCTACTACCAGCCGGAGAGCAGCTCGGCGGTCCAGCGCCTGGCTGAGTTCGGCCACCCGGACGCGGCCAGATTCGGCCTGCAGTCGCTGCTGCCGCTCAGCAAGGGCGCCGCGTACCCGAACTGGGAGCGCGCGGAGAAGCTGTCGCATGCCGCCGCGTACTGGTTCCTGACCGGGGACACCGCCTTCATCAGAGCGAACACGGCGACCTACTCGAGCCTGATGAGCACGATGGCGAGCCAGATCGCCGCCGACCCCAACGGCATCCTGCCGAAGGAGTACGAAGGCGGCGACATCCCGACGAGAATCTACGGAACCCACGCGCAGACGGTGGGCTGGCGCGGGATGCGCGACATGGCGCTCGTCTGGAGACTGATCGGCGAGACGGCGCTGGCGACCAGATACGAGGCGATCGCGGAGACCTTCCGCAGAAACCTCGTCGCCGCGATCAACAGCTCCAAGAGAACGGTCGGCACGGCGACCTTCATCCCGCACGACCTGCTCAGCGGCGAGCTGGCGTTCGACCCGGTGACCGGGACGAAGACCGGCTCCTACTGGAACCTGCTGCACCCCTACGCGCTCGCCTCGGGCATCTTCCCGGCCGGCAGCACGGAGGCCGACGACGTCTGGCGCTACTCGCGCGAGCAGGGCGCGGTGCTGCTCGGCCTGCAGCGCTTCAACTACTACCCGACGGCGATCGGCTCGGTCTTCCCCAACGGTCTGCCCGGCTACAAGACCTCCGGCGACGACAACGTCTACATGATCGAGCGCGCCCGCTTCCTGGCCGCCAACGACAAGGCCGACGAGCTCGTGCTGGCGCTCTACGGCAAGCTGGCGCACGGGATGACGCGCAAGACGTTCGTCGGCGGCGAGGGCCACACGATCGGCCCGGTCCCGGGCGAGTACTTCCGCTCGATGTACCTGCCGCCGACCAACTCCAACGCGGACGGCTTCCTGGTCGTCCTGCGCGAGGCGCTCGTCCACGTCGGCGAGAGCACCGCCGGGGTGCCGGACAGACTGTGGCTCGCCTTCTCGACGCCGCGCGGGTGGCTGGAGGAGGGCAAGACGATCGCCGTCGACAGAGCGCCGACGCCGTTCGGGGCGGTCGCCTACAGAATCGTCTCGAGCGTGACGTCGGCCAGACGGCTCGACGTGACGGCGACGCTGCCCCTGTCCTCGTCGTTGAGAGAGCTGAAGCTGCGGCTGCGGCTGCCGGCGGGGCTCGCGATCGCCGCGGCGAGAGAGACGGTGAGCGGCAGAAGCGTGCCGTTCAGCGGCGAGACGCTCGACCTCGCCGGGTTCTCGGGCGCGGTGACCGTGCAGGTGGACGTCAGATGAGGCGGCGAAACGGTGAGCGAGAGGCAGGCACGATGGCGTTGAACGGACATCGAGGCACAGCATCGGTCGCCGCGCGGCTTGCGGGCACGGCGGCGCTGGCCGCCAGCTGCGCCGCGCTCGCCGCCGGCTGCGGCGGGTCGGGCGGAGCGCCCGACGGCGGCGGGTCCGACGGTGGTGACGCGGGCGGGCAGCAGACGGCCAGAGCCGGCGGCAGACTCGTCTACGGGACCGCTTCGGGCATCTCCCAGCTCGATCCCCACACGCTGTCGGCCGCCCAGCAGCTGGTCGTCCATCCGCTGCTGTTCGACGGGCTGACGAGAGCCGGCCGCAGCGGCGCGACCGAGCCCGACCTGGCCGAGTCGTGGGACGCCTCGGCGGACCAGCGGACGTGGACCTTCACGTTGCGCAGCGGTGTCAGATTCCACGACGGCACGCCGTTCGACGCAGCCGCGGCGAAGGCCAACCTCGAGCGGGTGCTCGACCCGAGAGTGCCCAACCCCGACCGCACGAAGATCGCGTCGATCGCGTCGATCGGGACGCCGTCGCCGACGAAGCTCGTGCTGAGGCTGAGAGCGCCGAACGCCCTGCTGCCGGACGCGCTGGCCTCCTCGTCGCTCGCGATGCTGGCGCCGAGAACGTTCTCGACGGCCGCCAAGACGGCGGTC
>DATIOB010000411.1:0-6179 GCA_035473605.1 Conexibacter sp. | reverse complement strand
CACGCTGCCGACGCAGGCGGTCAGCAACAGCACGAGGATCGCGACGACGTCGCTGCCGTCGGTGACGTGGAACGAGCCGGTCGGCTGGGTGTGGAAGAAGAGCAGCGCGAGCGCGCTCGCCAGCGAGGTCGCGAGCCCGAGCCAGAGGCCCCAGTAGGTCGCGATCAGCAGCACGCCGAGCACGTACAGCACGCCGCTGGAGACGCCCGGATCGGCCTCCGAGAGCGGGTACAGCAGCAGCGTCACCGCCGCCACCACGAGCGCGGCCGCGGCGATCCCGATCGCGGTCGAGTCCTGCCGCCGCGCGGCCGGTCTGGAAGTGGACGCAGCAGGCATGGAGCGTGGCCATCGTAGCCGCCGCGGCGCGAGGTAGGGAATGCCCTACCCGCGTGTCGGGCGCGCCGCCGCAGCTCTCAGGCGCGCCCTCATGGTCGCGCGGTCCGCGCCGGACGAGACTGCTGTCAACAGCTCGTCCACCCCGCAGCAAGGAGCCCTCGCCATGTCCGCCTCGCCCGCCGCGCCCACCGTCGTCCTCGTCCACGGCGCCTTCGCCGACGCCTCCAGCTGGTCGGGCGTCCACGCGGCGCTGAAGGCCGACGGCGTGACCGTCCTGGCGCCGCCGAACCCGCTGCGCGGCCTCGCCCACGACGCCGGCTACCTGGCCTCGTTCGTGGCGCAGATCGACGGTCCGGTCGTGCTCGTCGGTCATTCCTACGGCGGCGCGGTCATCACCGTCGCGGGCACCGCCGACAACGTCGTCGGCCTCGTCTACATCGCCGCCTACGCGCTGGAGGAGGGCGAGAGCCTCGGCCAGCTGCAGGGCCGCTTCCCCGACTCGAAGCTGGCCGCCAACCTCAGCTTCGCGCCCTACCCGATCGCCGGCGCCGACGACGGCACCGACGTCTCGATCGCGCGCGACGCCTTCCCGTCCGTCTTCGCCGCCGACGTGCCGGCCGCCACGACCGAGTTCCTGGCGCACGCGCAGCGTCCGCTCGCCGCGGCCGCCTTCGAGGAGACGGCGAGCGCCGCGGCGTGGAAGACGACGCCGGCGTGGGGCCTCGTCGCGGCCGCCGACCAGGCGATCAACCCCGAGGTCGAGCGCTTCGGCTACGAGCGCGCCGGCATGACGACGATCGAGGTCGAGGGCGCCTCGCACGCCGTCGCGCTGTCGCAGCCCGACGTCGTCGCCGGCCTGATCCGCCAGGCGCTCGCGGCCGTCGCGCCGCCGGTCGTGCTGGAGCCGGCCGCGCAGGCGTTCGCCGAGGCGACCGCCAACCCGCCGTTCCTGGCCGACCTCGGCCCGGTCGAGGGTCGCAAGGTCGTCGACGAGACGCAGGCCGGCGAGATCTTCAAGCCGGCCGTCGACGAGGAGTGGATCGCGATCCCCGGCGGGCCGAACGGCGGCGTGCGCGCGCGGATCGTCAAGCCGCGGCTGGCGACCGGCCCGCTGCCCGTGATCCTCTATGTCCACGGCGCCGGCTGGGTCTTCGGCAACGCGCAGACGCACGACCGGCTCGTGCGCGAGCTGGTCGTCGGCACCGGCGCGGCGATCGTCTTCCCCGACTACGACCTCTCGCCCGAGGCGCGCTACCCGGTCGCGCTCGAGCAGAGCTACGCCGCGGCGCAGTGGGTCGTCGCCGACGGCGCCTCCAAGGGCCTCGACGCGACGCGGCTGGCAATCGCCGGCGACTCGGTCGGCGGCAACATGGCGGCGGCGCTGACGTTGATGGCGAAGGAGCGCGGCGACGTCAGCTTCCGCGCCCAGGCGCTGTTCTACCCCGTCACCGACGCCAGCTTCGACACCGCCAGCTACCACCAGTTCGCCGAGGGCTACTGGCTGCGCCGCGACGCGATGCAGTGGTTCTGGGACCAGTACACGACCGATCCCGCCGAGCGCGCGCAGATCACCGCCAGCCCGCTGCGCGCGACCGCCGAGCAGCTCGCCGGGCTCCCGAAGGCGCTCGTGATCAACGGCGAGGCCGACGTGCTGCGCGACGAGGGCGAGGCGTATGCGCGCAACCTCCGCGCCGCCGGCGTCGACGTCACCGCGACCCGCTACGGCGGCGTGATCCACGACTTCATGATGGTCAACGCCCTGCGCGAGACGAACGCCGCCGAGGCGGCAATCGCGCAGGCCGTCGGCTTCCTCACGTCCGCACTCGAGCAGTAGGAGAGACGACCATGTCGACGCACACGCTGAGCACCGACCACCACCCGACGCTGCGCCACGCCGAGCGCGAGGCGATCGGCGCCGAGCTGCAGGGGATCCTCGTGGTCCTCACCGATCTGGCGCTGATCGGCAAGCACGCGCACTGGAACGTGCAGGGGCCGGATTTCCGCTCGCTGCACCTCTTCCTCGACGAGATGATCGACGCCTGGCGCGAGGCGGCCGACGCCGTCGCCGAGCGCTCCGTCGCGCTCGGCCACGCGCCCGACGGCCGGATCGCGACGATCGCCGCGCGGACCGAGCTGCCGCAGCTCGACGCCGGCCCGCAGCTCGACCGCGAGCTGGTGCTCGCGCTGACGCGGATCCTGACCGAGGCGATCGGCACGATCCGCACGCGGATGGACCCGCTGGAGGCGATCGACACCGTCACCGCCGACCTGCTCCACGGGATCGTCGCGAAGCTCGAAGAGCAGGCGTGGATGATCCGGGTGCAGGCGGCCTGAGGTCGCGCAGGACGGCGGCCGCGATCGCGCGGCCGCCGCCTTCCGGGCGGCCGCGACGACGCGGCCGCCCGCGCTCCGTCAGCGCTTGACGGTGGCTCGCTTCGTCGCGAGCCTGGAGACGTTGCCGGCCGTGTCTCTGACGCTGACCTCGACGCGGACCTTGCCGACGCTCAGCGCTCTGCGGCCGACTCTGCCGGCGACGACGACCGTCGCTCTGCCGGCTCTGACCACTTGTGTGAGCCTGCCGTACGAGCTGCTGACGGTGCAGCGTCTGCCTCTTCTCGCTCGCGGCGAGCAGGCCCTGCCCGTGCGACGGCCGGGCCGCTCGCGCAGCACTCTGATCGTCGCCGTGCCGGCCTCGGAGACGGTGAACGTGAGCGTCAGGCGGCGTCTTCTGGCGGCGGCGAGCTTGACCTTGCTCACCAGCGGCTTCGTGACGTCTCTCGCCGGCGGAATCGGCTGCGGGATCGACGGGCCGGGGCCGCCCGGAACGGGTCCGAGCGGGAACGGCTCACCCGGGCCCGGATCGCCCGGCCCCGGAGCGGGGTCGAGCGGCGTCCCCCACGCGCGGCCGACGGCGATGCCGGTCACGCTCGCGGGCGCGGCGCCGAGGAAGACGGCCGCCGCCGTCGCGAGGTCGAGGCGGTAGAGGCCGTTGACGGCGCCGACCTGCAGCAGCGCGACGCCACTGCCGGTCGCGGCTCTGTCGGAAGTGGCGACGCGCACGTCGGGCGGCAGGTCGACGCTCGCGCGCGGGCCGAAGTCCAAGCGCGCGCCTCTCAGCGTCACGGTCCGGCCGTCGATCAGCGTGCCGGCGCTCGGCGGACCCTGGATGTAGAGCTTGTCGGCCGTCGGCTCGAGCGCGTACTGCGTCGTCGCCGGGCCGGGCACCGACTGCCCGAAGGCGTTCGTGAAGGCGGTCGCGACGACGCCGGTCGCGGCGGGGTCGAAGCCGCTGTGCGCTCTGTCGGGGTTGATGCCGGCCGGCATGCCGGCGCCGAGGTTGCCATCGACCGGCGCGCCGGTGAGCGGGTTGACGCGGAAGTTCAGGCCGCCGTCGGCGACGACGCGGACGCGATCGCTCGTCGGGTCGACGTCGATCCCCCAGCCGGCGGCGAGCGGCGGGAGGTCGACCGCCGTGCCGCCCGCGTCGACGAACGCGATCTGTCTCGCCGCCCCGACGGCGCTCACCAGGCCGACCTGCGGGTCGACGACGTAGAGCGTCGCCGTGTTCGCGGCCGCGTTGACGCCGAGCCCGTACAGCTGCCCCGTCTGCGGGCGCCAGGTGAGCGCCGCCATCGCCTCGCCGGCCTGCAGCGCGCCCAGCTCGGCGTAGGTCACGCTGCCGGGCGTCGCCGACTGGAAGCGCGCGACGTTCCCCCCGGAGAGCGCGAGCACCGGATAGCCGGCGTCGGCCGCGCGCCGCTGCAGCGCGAGCCCCTGCACGGCGGTGGCGCCGTTGGCGATCGGGCCGACCACCGTCGCCGCACCGGTGGCGAGCTGGATCGTGTAGAGGCGGGTCGTGCCGCCGCTGGTCAGCACCGCGTAGCCGACGCCGCCGGGCGTCCCGCTGTCGACCGTCGGGTCGATGTCGAAGCCGCTCACGTCGGTGAAGTCGAGCGGGACACCGCCGAGCGTGACGGTCTTCGGCTGTACCTGGTCGCCGTTGTTGGGCGGGTTCTGGATCGCCAGCCGGTCGAGCGCGGCGTCGAGCGTGTAGAGCGTCGTGACGGCCGCGTCGGGGCGGCTGTTGGTGTAGGCGGTGCCGCTGATGCTCGCTCTGTAGCCGTCGGGGTTGGTGCCTCTGATGCCGGTGTTGCCGTCGACCGCCGTCCCGTTGCTGGGGTTGAGGCGGAGGTTGAGGCCGCCGGTCGTGACGCGCACGCGATCGGCGGTCGGGTTGACGTCGACGCCGTAGCCGACCGTCGCGGGGTCGGGGAAGTCGACGGTGTCGACGCCGTTGGTCGTGAAGGCGATCTGGCCGGGCGTGCCGACGACGCCGGCGAAGCCGGTCTCCGGGCTGAGCGCGTAGAGCGTCGCGGTGTCGGCGGTCGAATTGACGCCGAGCGCGTAGAGCATGCCGTTCTGCGGCCGCACGTCGATGCCGACGAGCGACTCGCCGGCGTTGACGCCCGTGATCGGCGTCGCCGTCGTGGTGCCCGGCGCGGCCGGGTCGAAGGCGAGCAGTCTGGTGCCGGAGAGCGCGTAGGCGCGCTCGGCGGGTCCGGCCGCCACGGCGCTCGGCGCCAGCAGCGTGGACAGAAGGACGAAGGCGGCGGCGGGCGCTCCGATGCGGAGCCGGCGGCGAGCGAACATGCGCGGCATGCTAACCACCACTTCCCGGTTCGTGGCGAGGACCTCGACGAACGTCGCCGCGCCGCGAGCGATGAGTTTCGGCGCGGGCCGCCGTCTCAGGGGCATGAGCGATCAGACGCAGGTCCCCACCACCCTCACGAACATCGGCGTGGCGATGTTCACCGTCGCCGACCAGGACGCGGCGATCGCGTTCTACACGCAGAAGCTGGGCTTCGAGCTGCGCGCCGACGTCACCTTCGGCGAGCACGGCGACAACCGCTGGGTCGAGGTCGCGCCGCCCGGCTCGACCGCCCGCCTCGCGCTCAACCCGCCGATGGGCGCGCAGCCCGGCGGCGGCGGGATCGGCGTCGAGACCGCCGACGTGCTCGGCGAGCACAAGCGCCTCAGCGCGATCGGCGGGATCGACCTCGATCCGGCGCCGGAGGGGAACGTCCCGGGCGCGCCGCTGCTGTTCATGCTGCGCGACCCCGACGGCAACACGGTCGTCGTCGTGGAGCAGCGGTAGGGCATCGGCGCGGGGTGTGTCAGGGGCGGTGGGGGGATCTCCCCGCTGCCCGCCCCGCGCCGCGGCTGGGACCGTCGAGTCACCCGATCTTGGAGGCTCGACATGACACTCGCCACCGCACCGACCAGCTCCACCTCAGACCGCCGCAGGCGCGCGCTCGCCGCCGCCTGCGGCCTCGCCGCGCTCACGCTCGGCGCGCTCGCCGCCGCGCCCGCCGCGCAGGCCGACTCGCTCGTCTTCGTGAAGGAGTCGAACGTCTGGCTCGCCAACCCCGACGGCAGCGGTCAATACCAGGCGACGACCGACGGCACGGCCGACAACCCGTACCAGTCGCCCTCGCAGGCCGACGACGGGACGATCGTCGCGGTGCGCGCCAAGCCGAACCTCGCGCCGCTGATCCGCATGCGCCAGAACGGCTCGGTCATCAACCAGATACCGGCCAAGGTGATGCAGTACGGCCCGTTCGACCCGGCGATCTCGCCCGACGGCCGGCGCGTCGCCTACGTCGAGGTCTACACCAACACGCACGAGACCTCCAACGCGACGTGGATCACGAACGTCGACGGGCCGACCGCCCCGGGCGTCTACGGCAGCCCCGGTCCCGGGACCGGCGCACCGTCGTGGATCGACAGCGACCGCATCTTCGTCGGCACCTACACGCGCGCGCTGACGATGGTGCCGGGCCAAG
>DATIOB010000410.1:0-1747 GCA_035473605.1 Conexibacter sp. | reverse complement strand
ACGAGGTTGATGAGGTCTTCGGCCTCGTCGGGGTCGATCGTGCCGCCGATGAAGCCCAGCTTGCGAGCAGCCTGCTCGCAGCGCTCGCGGAAGTCACATTCGTTGAATGTGAACCGCAGATCTCCGTATTCGAGCACGAAGTCATCGCCTGAGCTGTAGTTTCCGCGTTCGATCATCCGTGCGGTGCCGGGTCGGGGCAGGGCGGCAGAAGGCGGCCCGTTCGGCGTCGGCATCATATGCAGCACTCCTCCAATTCCCGATGGCCTGCACGTGAACTTGCAGTCGCCGGGCGGGAGCCGGACACGGTCGCTGCGGGGTCTGCAAGGATGGCGCCCGATGCACGTCGCGGAGCTGTGGGTCTATCCCGTCAAGTCGCTCGCCGGCCAGCGGCTGGAGCGGGCGCAGATCACCCCTGACGGGATCCCCGGCGACCGTCGCGTGCAGGTCCGCGACGGCGACGACCGGCTCGTGACGGCGCGCACCCGCCACCGCCTGCTGAGCCTCGCGGCGACGCTCGGGCCCGACGGTCAGGCGCTGATCGACGGCACCCCGTGGCGGGAGACGACGGCGCTGGAGGCGGTCCGCGAGATCGTCGCCGACGACGCCGCGCGGCTGATCGAGATGGGCGGCGACGCGCGTTTCGACGACACGACGCTGCTCGTCTCGACCGACGGCGCCGTCGCGGCGCTGGGGGTCGACCACCGCCGCCTGCGACCGAACATCCTGATCGCCGGCGTCGAAGGGCTCGCGGAGCGCGACTGGCCCGGTGGGAGGCTGCGCGTCGGCAGCGCGCTGCTCGACGTCGAAAAGGTCTGCAAGCGCTGCGTGATGACGACGCTCGACCCCGACACGCAGGCTGTCTCGCCCGACGTCCTGCGGCGGATCAACGCCGACTACGACGGCCGTTTCGCGCTCAACTGCTGGGTCGCGGAGCCCGGCGAGGTCGCCGTCGGCGACCCCGTCGAATTGGTCTGAAGCGCCGTCAGCCGACCGCGGCGCCGTTGGCGGTCAACGTGACTGCGATGTTGCCGCGCGTCGCGTTCGAGTACGGGCAGACCTCGTGGGCCGCGCGCACGATCTCGATCGCCGTCTGCTCGTCGCCGATCGACGGCAGCGTCACGTCGAGGTCGACGGCGATCGAGAAGGCGCCGTCGCCGGTCGGCAGCAGGTGGACGCGGGAGTCGATCGAGGCGTCGTCGGCATCGACCGAGCGGCGCCGCGCGACGACGCCGAGCGCGCCTTCGAAGCAGGCGGCGTAGCCGATCGCGAACAGCTGCTCGGGGTTGGTGCCGCCGCCGCTGCCACCCATCTCCGACGGTGGGCTGAGGTCGACTTCGAGCCGCCCGTCGGAGGTGCGCCCGTGGCCCGAGCGGCCGCCGGTGACGGTCGCCTCCGCCGTGTACAGGACCTTCGCCATGTCGATCTCCGTCGCGTCCGGTGTCTCTTGCATGCGTTCTCACATACCCGTGCAGCGATCTCACGCACGAATTCGTCCGGAAACCGCACGAAAGGGGGCGAAAAACACACAGCTTCCGGATCAGGGCGCCCATGACCGACGACCGCCCCATGATCCTGATCGTCGAGGACGACCGCACCACGCGCGGCTTCCTCGCCGACAACCTCTCCGCCGACGGCTTCGAGCCGATCGCCGTCGAGTCCGTCGCCGAGGCGCTCACGACGCTCGACGAGCGCTATCCCGACATCGTCCTGCTCGACCTCGGCCTGCCCGACCGCGACGGACTGGAGC
>DATIOB010000409.1:0-7276 GCA_035473605.1 Conexibacter sp. | reverse complement strand
CGAGATGCCGATCGCGCCGACCGCGGCGATCAGCACGGCGAGCACGAGAAAGCCGCCGAGCAGCTTCGTGCGGACGCTCAACTTCAAGGGAACCCTCCTTGGGCCTGTGCGCGGCGCTCCCTGCCGCACGCCGACGTCCCCCGATGGCGCGTCGGCGTTCCTGTTCACCTGGGAGGTCGGACGGAAGTGGGCAAACTTGACCACTTCCGAACATCCGTCCGCTGTCAGCGCGCGGACAGCGGAGGACGTGCTGCGCGCGGGTCGACCCCGCGCGCAGGAGCGAGCGTCAGTCGGACTGCTCGGCCGGCGCTGTGCCGCGCTCGTAGCGCTCGCGCCGGACCGTCGCTCTCTTGCCCTTGACGGTGCTCGAACGGAGCGCGGCGATCACATTGTCGGCCGCCTCGAGCGGCACCTCGACGAGCGAGAAGCGGTCCTGGATCTCGATCGCGCCGATCTCGCGGCCGGTCAGCTGCGACTCGCCGGTGATCGCGCCGACGAGGTCCTGCGGCCGCATCCCGACCCTGCGGCCGAGGCCGACGTAGATCCGCGTCGTCGGGCCGCTCGGGCCGCGACCGCCGGGACCACGCCCGCCGCCCTGACCGCCCTGACCGCCCGGTCCGCCGCGACCGGGACCGCCCGGGCCGCGGTTCGGGCCGCCCGGACCGCTGCGCTCCTTGAACGGACGCGGCTGGATGTCGGGGATCTCCTGCTCGTCGTCCTCGCTGCCGCCAAGCGCCTCGTGCGCGAGCTTGACCGCGGCGAGCGCGACCTCCATCACGTCGAACTCGTCGGTCAGCGTCTCGACGACGACGCGGTAGCGGTCGAGGCTCGTGCCGCCCTCGGCGTTGTCGAGCAGCGCCTCGCCGAGCGCGGCGCGCGTCATCTCCATCCGGCGCGCGTGCAGGTCGGCGACGGTCGGGATCTTCTCGATCGGGATGCGCTGCTTGGTGACGCGCTCGATCGTCTTCAGGTAACGATGCTCGCGCGGCTCGGCGAGCGTGATCGCCGCGCCCTCGCGCCCGGCACGCCCGACGCGGCCGATGCGGTGCACGTACGACTCCGGCGAGGAGGGCACGTCGTAGTTGAAGACGTGCGTCAACTGCTCGACGTCGAGGCCGCGCGCGGCGACGTCGGTCGCGACGAGCAGGTCTGCGGCGCCGGTCCGCAGGCGGTTCATGACGCGGTCGCGCTGCTCCTGCGTCATGCCGCCGTGCAGCGCCTCGGCGCGGTAGCCGCGGCCGTTGAGCGACTCGGTCAGCGTGTCGACCTCGTCGCGCGTGCGGCAGAAGACGATCGCCGCCGTCGGCGACTCGACGTCGAGCACGCGCCCGAGCGCCGCCGGCTTGTGCGCCCGCGCGACGACGTACGCGCGCTGGCGGACCAGCGGCGCGCCGCCGGCCGGCGTCTCGCGCGCGATCTCGATCCGCACCGGATCGGTCAGGTGCTGGCGCGCGATGCGGTCGATCCGCGGCGGCATCGTCGCGGAGAAGAGGACCGTCTGGGCCGAGTCCGGGGTCACCTCGAGGATCGCCTCGATGTCCTCCGCGAAGCCCATGTCGAGCATCTCGTCGGCCTCGTCGAGCACGACCATCCCGAGCTGGGCGAGGTTGAGCGTGTTGCGCGAGATGTGGTCCTGCACGCGGCCGGGCGTGCCGACGACGACGTCGACGCCGCGCTTGAGCGCGCCGAGCTGCCGGCCGATCGGCTGGCCGCCGTAGATCGGCAGCACGCGCGCCCCCAGCGGCCTGCCATAGCGGTGCAGCGCCTCCGAGACCTGATGCGCCAGCTCGCGCGTCGGCACCAGCACCAGCGCCGCGGGCGCGATGTCCTGGCGGCCGGGGGAGAGCTGTTCCAGGATCGGCAGCGCGAACGCCGCCGTCTTGCCGGTCCCCGTCGCCGCCTGGCCGAGCAGATCATGGCCCGTCAGCAGCGGAGGGATCGCCTCGCGCTGGATCGGCGTCGGCTCCTCGTAGCCGAGTCTCGCGAGCGCGTCGAGCAGCTCGGGGCGCAGCGAAAGATCTGCGAAGGTGGTGGTGTCCTCGGGGGAGGTGGGGGTCGTCATCACCACCCATTGTCGCCGGGATCGCCCGTCGCTGCGGTGCGGGCGCCCGCGGGGCGCGTCAGCGGCAGGCGCGGGAGCCTCGACACGCCGCTTTTCGGTAATGGACGAGACCGTCGAAGCTCCATAACTGCGGTCGGTGCGACGCCGGTCGGCGCAGGTGGGTATACGGTCCGCAGATGGGCACGCGCACGCTCGATCGTCGCCGCCTCGACAGCCCCCACCGGAACCCGATCCTGGAACGGTTCGGGCGGGCTGTGCGGACCCTGCGCGAACAGCGTGACCTGTCGCGCGAAGAGGTCGCCGCGCGCTCCGGTCTGAGCGCCGTCTACATCGGCAACATCGAGCGCGGCGAGGTCAACCCGACGCTGCTGACGCAGGTCAAGCTGGCAAACGGGATCGGCCTGCCGCTCGACGCGATCGTCGCCGCCGCGCTCGCGGCCGAGCTGAACGACTGAGCGGCGGCGCGGTGCGCCGCGCTGCGCGCCGCCTCAGCGCGGCGGGCGCACGATCTCGACGCCCAGCTCGCGCAGCGGCCGCAGCGGCTCCTCGGGCACGGTCACGACCGACTCGGTCGCGAGGTGGGTGAGGGCGCTCGCCGGCGCGCTCTGGAACGGCGCGACCGTGTTCAGCTTGTCGGCCGAGGCGAGCGCGACGACCTTGTCGGCGCGCTCGACCATCACGCGCCGCACCTCCGCCTCCTCGTGATAGCGGCTGGAGATGCCGGTCGCGGCGCTGACGCTCCAGACGCCGAGGAAGCAGACGTCGGCGGTGACGGCCTGGTAGGCGCGGATCGTCTGGGCGCCGACGGCGACCATCGCGCGCGCGTCGAGCGTGCCGCCGGCGATGACCACCTCGACGCCCGGCCGCGCCGCGAGCGCGGCGGCGACCAGCGGGCTGTGCGTGATCACGGTGCCGCGGTGGTCGCGCGGGATCGCCTCCACGAGCGCGAGCGCGGTCGTGCCGCCGTCGACGATCGCGATCGCGTCGGGCTCCAGCAGCGTCGCCGCAGCGCGCGCGACCGCCGCCTTGCCCGCGACCTGCTGGCGCTCACGGCTGGCATAGGTGCCGGCGACCGGCGAGCGCGCGACCGCGCCGCCGTGGACCCGCTGCAGGTGGCCCTCCTCGGCCAGCTCGGCGAGGTCCCGCCGGACCGTGTGGCCGGAGACGCCGATCCGCTCCGGCAGCTCGGAGGCGACGAGACGGCCCTCGGTGCGCAGGAGGTCGAGGATGCGACGATGGCGCTCCTCTTTCAGCATCGCGACGGCTCCGCGGCCGGGACGGCGGGCGCCGGCGCAGCGAGCGCCCGGTCGGCCCACTGCAGCAGCATGATCGTCTTGCCGTCGACGATCTCACCGCGCTCGACGGCTCGCAGCGCCTCCGCGAGCGGCAGCTCGACGACCTCGATCTGCTCGCCCTCCGCGGCGAGGCCGCCGCCGGCGCCGACGCGGTCGGCGGGGGAGTAGGGGGCGGCGAAGAAGGCGACCCGCTCGGTCACCGAGCCGGGGCTCATGAAGACCTCGAACAGCCTCCGCACGGCGCCGACGCGGACGCCCGTCTCCTCCTCGGCCTCGCGCCGGATCGCGACCTCCGGGGCGTCGCCGTCGAGCAGGCCGGCCGGCGTCTCCAGCAGCATCCCGTCGGGGTGGCCGTTGACGTAGGCGGGATAGCGGAACTGCCGCACCAGCACGACCGTCAGCGCGGTCGGCTCGTACAGCAGGATCGTCGCGCCGTTGCCGCGGTCGTAGGTCTCGCGCACCTGCGGCGTCCAGGAGCCGTCGGGGCCGCGCAGCTCCAGATGCGTGCGGCGCAGCTCCGACCAGTCGTCGCACAGCAGCGTGCTCTCCAGAATGCGCACATGCGCATCTCTGCTCGTTTCCGTGGTGGTCATGCGCGCAGCTCCGCCAGCTCGTCGACCGTCGTGAGGACGGTTGCGCCGTGGTCGCGCGCGAGCGCGACCATCTCGTCGGCGCCGGCTGAGGGGCCGCCGATCCGCAGGACCGCGTCGCAGCGCGCGACCAGCCGCCGCGCGAGCGGGTGGAAGATCGCGTCGAAGGCGGGGGTGCCGGGCATGGGCGCGGGGTCGTCAGCCGCTAGGGCCGCGCCGGCTTCCGCGGAAGCATCTGCCGCCGCTGCCAGCCGGATCAACGGCAGTGCCAGCGCTTCGCCGGTGACCGGCAGGTGACCGCGGCGGAAGACCGCGAGCGCGACCTCGTGCATCGCGCGCTCGTTCGCCGCCATCAGCGACGGGTCGTCGCCGGTCCCGGAGCGATAGGGGCCGGCGATCAGGACCATCTGTGTCATCGAAGCTGCCTCGCGTCGGATGGATGCGCACCTGCGCAGAGATGCGCAGATGCGCGCAGACTACCCGAACGCCACCCAGCGGGGATCGCCGAGCGTCGTCAGATCGCTCGACAGCATGCCGTCGTCGAACAGCGTCAGCAGCCGTCTGCCCATCACGACCGAGCGCTCGACGCCGCCGCCGTACTGCCGCCCGTCGGGGTGGCGCACGGCGCCGACGCGCTTGAGGCCGTCGGCGCGGGTGATGCGGAAGCCGATGCCGCCGTCGCCCGCGGCCGTGCCGTCGCGCGAGCTGCCGTCGGTCGGGACGAAGGCGAAGCGCGTCCGCGGCCAGTAGAGGAAGGCGCGGTGGTCCTGCTCCACCGCCGAGGCCCAGCCCGACAGCGGCGCGGTCGCGACGCGGCGCGGCGCGCTCAGATCCGAGACGTCGAACAGCGACACCTGCGCGCCGGTCCGGATGCCCTGCTCGGTCGCGTCCTGCCCGACGCCGAGCAGCAGATCCTCGCCGACAGGGTGGAGGTAGGCCGAGTAGCCGGGGATCTTCAGCTCGCCGAGCAGGCGCGGTCTGCGCGGGTCGGCGAGGTCGAGCGTGTAGAGCGGGTCGACCTGGCGGAAGGTCACGACGTAGCCGACGTCGCCGATGAAGCGGACCGCGTAGATCCGCTCGCCGCGGCCGAGGCCACCGACGCGCGCCAGCTCGACCAGTCTGCCGTCCCGCTCCGCGTACGTCGTGACGAAGCTCTCGCTCGTGCTGCCCGCGCCGGGGTTCCACGCGGAGACGGTGCTGGCGGCGCGCAGCACGCCGCCCTGCTCCGACAGCGACCACTGGCTCAGCAGCGACCCGGGGATCGTGCCGCTGGCGCGGTGCGTCGTCTGCCCGTCGGGCCCGGTGACGAACTTGTGCACGAGCGTCGCCGACTCGGTCGAGCTGGGCAGCGTGCTCGCGACGTAGAGCGCGTCGCTGGTGCCGTAGACCGTGTCGACGTCGGCGAGGATGCTGTCGGAGTTGGCCGGCGTCAGCCCTCTGTCGAGGTCGATCGTCATCACCGTCAGCAGGCCGAGGCCGTCGTACGTCTGCGGATGGCTGATCTGGTTGCAGGCGGCGACCGGCCGCAGCGCGTTGCGACCGGTGCGGCGGTTGCGCACGCGGTAGGACGGGACCCAGTCGCCGACCTCGGAGCGCGCGCTCTCGTCGGACAGGCCGCGCGGGCTCGAGCTGACGACCAGCCGCACGACGCCCTCGACCATCCGCGCCGCGCGCAGCCCGCCCTCGACGCGCAGGTTGCGGACGATCCGCGGTCTGCCGGTGAGACTCAGGTCCAGCTCGGTCAGCAGCGTCTGGTTCGGCATCCGCGGCGCGGGGGAGAGCGACGCTCTCGCGGCCGGGCCCATCGTCGCCGGGACCGGCTCCAGCGGCCCGGAGGCATAGGTCTGCGCGATCACGATCGCGCGGCCTCTGCGCAGCAGCAGCTGGTGGTCCTCGCCTTCGAGTGAGAGGCCGCCGAGCACCTTCGGACTGTCGGAGCGGCCGTCGAGCTCGACGAAGCGGCCCTGCGCGATCGCGAAGATCCGGCGGCCGTCGGTCTTGACGGTGTCGGGCTCGTCGACGCCCTCCTCCTGCACGTTGGTGCCGGAGAAGTCGGGCTCCTCGGCGGTCGACTCGCCGCCGCCCGCGGCGCTGTCCGGCGATGCCGGCGCCGGCATCGCCACCATCGGCGGCACCGGCTGTGACGGGTCGTAGCGTGGGATTCTCGGCGCGTTCGCCTGGGCGTAGCCGAGCAGCTCCTCACAGGAGGAGAAGGTGACCAGCCCCGTCGGCCCCGCCGCCTGTGCGCTCGCCGCGCCGCCGCCGGCCGCCAGCAGCGCCAGCGCGGTCACGATCCCGCCGATCCGTCCACGTCCGCTGCTCGTCACAGTCGCCATCCCTTGCCGGTCGCACGTCGCCGTTCCCGGCGTCGCGCCGGTCGCAGGAACGCTACCGCGCCACACGTGGGCTCGTGTGAAGGAAACACCTCGCCGCGTGCGGCCGAGCCGCGCGCCGGCGGCCGCGCCGCGCCGCTGCGCGCCACGTTTGACGACGACGCACCGCAAGCGGGAGAATCGCCGCCATGAAGCCGACCACGCCGTCCGCGCTCGCCGCCGCCGGAGCGACCGCCGCCGCACTTGCGCTCGCGCTCACGCCCGCCGGCGCCGTCGCCGCCAGAGGCGCCGGCGTGACCGCCAGCCCGAATCCCGTGAGCGCGTCCGCCGTCGTCACGATCAGCGGCCGCGGCTGGCCGGTGATCGAGTTCTGCGAGCGACGCGTGCGGCTGACGCTCGAGTCCGCGCAGAACGCCGTCACGATCGGCACCGTCGCCGTCGGTGAGAGAGGCGGCTTCAGACGCCGCTGGCGCCCGAGCAGATCGAACGCCGGGCCGGGCAGATGGCGGGTCGTCGCGCGCATGAGATGCGAGAGCGGCGACGACGGCTCGCCCGTGCCGGTCGTGCGCCGGGTCGCGCTGCGGATCGTCAGCTGAGCGGCGCCGCCGCGCGCGGACGTCGCATCTGCGCCAGCCTCACCGGCGGGCGCAGAAGCCGAACGTCGTCGAGCCGCCGGGGCGCAGGGTGCGGTTGTAGCTCTTGCCGCGCACGTGCAGCCGCTTGCCGCTCCGATGCGAGACGGCATCCCAGATCGAGTCGACGTGGTGCGGCATCGCCAGCGTCGCCTTCCACGCGCGCGCCCGCTTGGAGCGGTTCTTGACCGTGACCGTCGCGCAGTAGCCGGAGCCCCAGTCGTCGTCGATCGTGCGGCGCAGCGAGATCCCCTTCGCGGTCAGCTTCGCCGGCTGCGGCGCGCCCGTGCCGCCTCTCCCGCCGCCGTGGCCGCCATGGCCGGTGTGCTCGCCGCCACCACCACCGCCCCCGCCGGCCGGCGGG
>DATIOB010000408.1:0-3737 GCA_035473605.1 Conexibacter sp. | reverse complement strand
GGCGAGCGGCCGGACGGAAGCACCCGTCCGGCCGCGGCCGCTCCCCCTAGCCGTTGACCTGCAGGCCGTCGACGAAGACGGCGGCGCCGGTCGCCTGCGGCGAGCTGGTCCCCGTCGGGACCACTCTGATCGTGTGTCTGCCGGAGGTCGGCCAGCTGTGGCGCCAGACCGGCGTCTGCCACTCGTCCGGCCCGCGGTAGCCGAACGTGTCGATCCGCTGGACCCGGACGCCGTCGACGTACACCTCCGCCTTGCCGCAGCCGCTGCAACGGCGGCCGATCAGCTCGACGTCCTGCGCGGTGACGGTGAACTCGACCTCCTGCGCGCCGCTGCCGGCGACGCTGTCGTACGCGAGCGCCGGCGCCGCGCCGGCGGCCGTGTAGACGATGTCGGGATCCCACGCCGTCATGTCGGAGAACCACGCGCCGTTGCGGTTGATCTCGAACCGCAGCACGTCGCCGGCGACGACGTTCAGCGCTCTGACGCCGAACGCCGAGCCGGTCGCGTCGGCGGGCGCGATCGTGCGCGGCCCGGCGATCGTCGCGCCGTTCTTCGTGATCCGCACGACGACGCCGTCGTCGGTCGGGTTGACGTTGTCCTTGAACGGTCTGCTGGTGACGTCGACCGTTCCGGTCATCGGCGCGACCCAGGCGCGCGCGGCGTCAGTCGAGACGCCGGGGTGCATCAGCGATCTCAGCAGGTAGCCGCCCGCCGTCGGGTCGTCGTCGTGCCACGTGTCGCCGCTCGGCAGGCCGCCGACGACGAACGCCTCGGTGTCGAGCCACGTGCCGTTGCGTCTGTCCTGGTAGTGCCAGCCCTCCGAGCCCTGCACGCTGGAGAAGCCCTTGCACGCGAGCGCGCAGGCGGTTCTTGACTGGTACGTGATCTCGGGATCCCAGCGCGCCATGTCCCAGCCGAACGCGCCGTTGTCGGTGATCTGGAAGCGGATCACGTCGCCGGCGGCGACCGTCACGCCGCTGAGGTCCATCGCCGAGCCGGTCGTGTCGCTGCCGGGGATCGTGCGCGGCCCGGCGAGCGTCGTCGAGCCGTTCTTCGTGATCTTCACGACGACGCCCTGGCCGCCGGGGTCGGCCTTCGCGGGGGTGCTGGCGATGTCGATCGTGCCGGCGCGCGGCGCGACCCACGCGCGCGCCGCCTCGACGCCGTTGCCGGGATGGATGAACTGGCGGTAGACGTAGCCGCCGAGCGACGGCAGGTCGTCGTGCCAGGCGGCGCCGTCGGGCAGCGGCGTGTGGAGGCCGAAGCCGCCGATGTCCTGCCAGCTGCCGCCGCGCAGGTCCTGGTAGCGCCAGTTGCCCTGCCCCTGCACGCCGCTGAAGCCGCGGCAGGCGGTGCGGCAGGTCGCGTCGGCGCGATAGACGACGTCCGGGTCCCAGTGCGTGGTGTCGCTGTACCAGGCGCCGTTGCGGTTGATCTCGAAGCGGATCGCGTCGCCCTGCGCGACGGTGATCCCGGCCGCGTTCAGCTCGAAGCCGACTCTGTCGTCGCCCGCCAGCGTTCTCGGCCCGGTGACCGTCGTGCCGTTCTTGGTGATCTTCAGGACGACGCCGTCGCCGCGCGGATCGACCTTGAAGACGCGACTCGCGATGTCGACGACCCCGGGTCGCGGGGCGATCCACGTGCGCGCCGTGTCATTGCTCTCGCCGGGGTGGATCGCCCCTGCGTAGACGACGCCGCCGGGGATTCTCGGGTCATGCCACGCCGGACCGTCGGGCAGCGCGTTGGGGTAGTCGGAGATGTCGGTCCAGACGCCGGCGCGCAGGTCCTGGTAGCGCCAGTTGTGCGTGCCCTGCGTGCCGCGGAAGCCCTGGCAGGCGGAGTGGCAGGTGCCGGGATCCTCCGTCTGCGCCGCCTCGCTGACGGTCGCGCCCTCGTTGAGCGCCGCGCTGAAGCCAGCCTGCGGTCGCTTCCAGCCGGCGCCGCGGAAGGTCGCGTCGGCGTCGTCGATCGTGACCGGTCGCGTCGTGCGGACCTGCAGCCCGTCGACGTTGATCGCGCTCCCTCTCGCGTGCACGTTCGCTCTGCCGCTGCGCTCGACGACGATCGTGTGTCTGCCGCGCGACGGCCACGTGCGCGAGAAGACCGGGATCCGCCAGTTGTTCGCGTCCGGGGCCCACAGGTCGACCGTCGTCTCGGTGCGGCCGTCGATCTGCACGAGCGCTCTGCCCTGGTCGGGCCCGAGTCTCGCGTAGAGCGTGATCCCGCTGCCGGTGAACGTGTACGTCAGGCGCGCCTCGTCGGCGCTGGTCGAGGAGAGCGTGCCGCCGTAGGCGGCCGCTCTGCCGGTCGCGTGGGTCCACGAGCCCTGGTAGGTCAGCGCTCTGGCGTCGTCGTCGACCGCGGTGCGGTCGCTGCCCGCCAGCGGCGTGCTGCTGCCGGCGCTGGAGACGTTGCCGTCGGCGTCGACCGCGCGCACGCCGTAGGTCGCGTGCGTGCTCGCGGCCGGGTCGTGGTCGAAGTGGTAGCGGCCCTTCGCGACGGTCGCGATCTTGACGCCGTCGCGCAGCACCTCGTAGCGGCTGACGTAGCCGTCGTCGGTCGCCGCGTCCCAGGTCACGTCGACGCCGTGGTGGTCCACGTTCGTCGCGTAGCGCGCGCTGACGTTTCTCGGCGCCGCCGGCGCGGTCGTGTCACGGCCGCCGCCGGGGTTCTTCGGCATCCCGAGGAAGATCAGCTCGCCGGCCTGCGGTCTGCTGAGCGTGACGCCTCTGCTCATCAGGTCGGCGCCCGTGCGGCTGCTGCTGCCGGAGGCGAACTCGAACGTCACCGTGTAGGTCGTGCCGGCGTCGAGCCCCTTCGGGTAGACCGTCACGTTCCCGCTCGGCGTCGAGCCGGGGAAGTCGGTCGGCTCGGGACATATCGTCACCGGGTAGCAGGTGCGGTGCTGCGGGTTCGGCTCGCCCTTGTAGATCAGGACCGACTTCGTGGCGTCGGCGCTGACGCGCTGGAACCAGGCGCGCGCGTCGAGCGAGGAGGTCGGGTGGTACTGGTGGATGCCGCGGCCGACGACGCCGTGCGCCTGCAGGAAGTGGTAGCGCTCCAGCAGTCTGCGCATGCAGTCGATCTTCGCCGGGTCGTCGGGGTCGTTGACGAACTCGGGGTTGATCCCGAGCAGCATGTTCAACGCCGGGATGCAGTACTCGGTCGGCCAGTTGCCGCCCATGCCGCTGAGCTTGTCGACATTGAAGAGGCGCGAGCCGCCGTCGTGCGCCTGGTCGACGCCGTTCCAGTCGGTGAAGCTGAGGCTGGACGCGCGGCGGACCATCTCCCAGCCGATCTCGTAGCCGCCGGAGTCGACGTTCTGGACCGAGGAGTTCGGATACGCGGCGAGGAACTGCTCCTGCAGTCTCTGGAAGGCCTGGCTCTGCCCCAGCTGCGTCGCGCCGTCGACGTTGGCGACCGGGCAGGAGTCGTTGCGCCACGCGTAGTCGCCCCACAGCTCGGCGTTGCGGCTGAGCTCGTCGAGCACCCATCTGGCCGCGGCCGGGTTCGAGAGGTCCGCGAGGCGGTCGGCGTAGCCGCACGGCGAGCCGTTGACGAACCACTCCGGGTGCTGCTGGTAGATCGGTGACGGCGGGTCGGCGTTGTAGGCCGAGTAGTAGATCGTGTGCTTCACGTCGGACTTGCCGAGGTAGGGGATCGTCTGCCCCCAGTCCGGCCCCGTCCAGTCGCCGTTGCCGGTGTACCAGCCGATGTCGCGGTGGTAGCCGTCGCCG
>DATIOB010000407.1:0-5451 GCA_035473605.1 Conexibacter sp. | reverse complement strand
GAGGTCGCAGAGCAACTCGGTCAGGCTGGGGACGAGGCTGACGATGCGGGCGTCGGGGCCGGCGGGCTCGTGCTCAGCGCCGACGGCGTCGCGGAACGGGCCGCCCATCCCTGGACTAGACGTTGCGCCGGTACTCGCCGCCGACCTCGTAGAGGGCGGCGGAGATCTGGCCCAGCGAGGCGAACTTGACCGCCTCCAGCAGCGCGTCGAAGACGTTCTCGCGCGCGAGCGCGACCTCGCGCAGCCGCGTCAGGGCGGCCTCGGCGCGGTCGGCGCCGTTGGCCTCGAAGGCGCGCACGTTGACGATCTGGTCCTGCTTCTCCTGCTCGGTCGAGCGGGCCAGCTCGATCGTGTCGTGCGTCTCGCCGGCGCCCTCGCGCGGGAGGTAGGTGTTGACGCCGATCAGCGGCAGCGTACCGTCGTGCTTGAGCCGCTCGTAGTGCAGCGACTCGTCCTGGATCTTGCCGCGCTGATACATCGTGTCCATCGCGCCGAGCACGCCGCCACGCTCGGAGATGCGGTCGAACTCGTCGTAGACGGCCGCCTCCACCAGGTCGGTCAGCGCGTTGATCGCGAACGAGCCCTGCCACGGGTTCTCGGTGAAGTTGAGGCCCAGCTCGCGGTTGATGATCAGCTGGATCGCGACGGCGCGGCGGACCGACTCCTCCGTCGGCGTCGTGATCGCCTCGTCGTAGGCGTTCGTGTGCAGCGAGTTGGTGTTGTCGAAGATCGCGTAGAGCGCCTGCAGCGTCGTGCGGATGTCGTTGAAGCTCATCTCCTGCGCGTGCAGCGAGCGGCCCGAGGTCTGCACGTGGTACTTGAGCATCTGCGAACGCGCCGAAGCGCCGTAGCGCTCCTTCATCGCGCGCGCCCAGATCCGCCGCGCGACGCGGCCGATGACGGCGTACTCGGGGTCCATCCCGTTGGAGAAGAAGAAGCTCAGGTTCGGCGCGAAGGCGTCGATCTCCATCCCGCGCGCGAGGTAGTACTCGACGATCGTGAAGCCGTTGGCGAGCGTGAACGCCAATTGAGAGATCGGGTTGGCCCCGGCCTCGGCGATGTGGTAGCCGCTGATCGAGACGGAGTAGAAGTTGCGCACCTCGTGGTCGACGAAGTACTGCTGCACGTCGCCCATCATCTTCAGCGCGAACTCGGTCGAGAAGATGCAGGTGTTCTGCGCCTGATCCTCCTTGAGGATGTCGGCCTGGACCGTGCCGCGGACCGTCTTCAGCGTCTGCGCCTTGATCCGCTCGTAGACGTCGCGCTCGACGACCTGGTCGCCGGAGACGCCGAGCAGCCGCAGGCCGAGGCCGTCGCTGCCCGCCGGCAGCTCGCCGCCGTACGACGGCCGCGTCTTGCCGGCGAAGATCGCGTCGAGCTTCTTCTCCGCCTCCGGCCAGCCGCCGCTCTCGTCGAGGTGGCGCTCGACCTGCTGGTCGATCGCGGCGTTGACGAAGAAGGCGAGCACGATCGGCGCCGGGCCGTTGATCGTCATCGAGACCGAGGTCGTCGGGGCGCAGAGGTCGAAGCCGGAGTAGAGCTTCTTCGCGTCGTCGACCGTCGCGATCGAGACGCCCGAGTTGCCGACCTTGCCGTAGATGTCGGGCCGCTCGGCCGGGTCCTCGCCGTAGAGCGTGACCGAGTCGAAGGCGGTCGACAGGCGCGCCGCCGGCTGGCCCTCGGAGAGGTAGTGGAAGCGGCGGTTGGTGCGCTCCGGCGTGCCCTCGCCGGCGAACATCCGCGTCGGGTCCTCGCCCTCGCGCCGGTACGGGAAGACGCCGCCGGCGTACGGGTAGCGGCCCGGCAGGTTCTCCTTCAGCAGGAAGCGCAGGCGGTCGCCCCAGCCGTCGAGGCGCGGCGGCGCGAGCTTCGGGATCGGCTGGCCGGACAGCGAGGTGCGGTGGTTGCTGCCGGTGATCTCGCGGCCGCGGACGGTGTAGGAGTAGGTCTCGGAGGTGATCCCCTCCAGCATCCGGTCCCAGCCGCGCAGCAGGCCGACCGCCTCGGCGCCGAGGCCGGACAAAGCCCTGTCGTACTGCGCGCGCAGCGCGGCGTGCTCGCCGGCCGACGCTTCCAGCTCGGCCGCGGCGTACGCCTCCAGCGGCCCCGGCAGGGCGGGGTCGCCGAGCGCTCTGAGCGCCTCGTAGAGGTGCTGCGCGGTTCCCGCGAGCCCCGCCAGCCGCTCGGCGTCGGCGTTGAGCCCGCGCCCCTGCTCGGCGATCTCGGCGAGGTAGCGGACGCGGCTGCCGGGGATCAGCATGTTGCCGAGCGGCTCGTGCGTCGCCAGCTCCAGGTGCGGATCCCAGCGCTCGGGGTCGGCGCCGACCGCCTCGGCCAGCGCGCGGCAGAGGTTGACGAACATCCAGCTGACGCCGGGATCGTTGAACTGGCTGGCGATCGTCGGGTAGACCGGCGTCTGCTCGTCGGTCGCCTCGAACGCGACGCGGTTGCGGCGCCACTGCTTGCGCACGTCGCGCAGCGCGTCCTTGGCACCGCGCTTGTCGAACTTGTTGATCACGACGAGATCGGCGAGATCGAGCATGTCGATCTTCTCCAGCTGCGAGGCGGCGCCGAACTCGCTCGTCATCACGTAGGTCGCGACGTCGACGAGGTCGACGATCTCCGAGTCGCTCTGGCCGATGCCGGCCGTCTCGACGATCACGAGGTCGAAGCCGGTCGCGCGCAGGAAGGCGATCGCGTCGGTCAGCATCGCGTTGGTCGCGCGGTTCTGTCGCCGCGTCGCCATCGAGCGCATGTAGATCCGCTCGTGGCGCAGGCTGTTCATGCGGATGCGGTCGCCGAGCAGCGCGCCGCCGGTGCGGCGGCGGGTCGGGTCGACGGCGAGCACGGCGATCCGCAGCTCGGGGAACTGGCGCACGAAGCGCGCCAGCAGCTCGTCGGTGACGGTGCTCTTGCCGGCGCCGCCGGTGCCGGTGATGCCGAGCACGGGGACGCCCGCGCCGCGCTCGCGCCAGGCGGCGCGCAGCTGCTCGAGCGTCGCGCTGTCGAGCGTCTCGTCCTCCAGCGCCGAGAGCGTCCGCGCGATCGCGAGGTCGTCGTCGGCGCTCGCCTCCGCGGGCGGCGTCGTCGGGGACGGCAGGCGCAGCTCCGTCGCGCGCGCGACGAGGTCGTCGATCATGCCGACGAGGCCGAGCGACATGCCGTCGTCGGGGTGGTAGATCCGCTCGACGCCGTACTCCTGCAGCGCGGCGATCTCGGCGGGCGTGATCGTCCCGCCGCCGCCGCCGAAGACGCGCACGTGCGAGGCGCCATGCTCGGCGAGCATGTCGACGGCGTATCTGAAGTACTCGGTGTGACCGCCCTGGTAGGAGCTGATCGCGATCGCGTCGGCGTCCTCCTGGATCGCGGCGCGCACGACGTCGCGCACGCTGCGGTTGTGGCCGAGGTGGACGACCTCCGCGCCGCTGTCCTGGATCAGCCGCCGCATCACGTTGATCGCCGCGTCGTGGCCGTCGAACAGCGACGCCGCGGTCACGAACCGCAGCGGGACCTCGCCGACGCGGTCGCTCGCGGCTGCTGCCGATGCGGGGCTCTCGATGCTCACGACGTCTCTCCTGGCGCTCGCAAAACGGACGGCATCCCGATGGTCGGAGATGCGATAGTAGGATTGTCTCATACTTCTGCGAATCCGCAGAAGCGAGGTCAGTCCTCTGTCGTGAAGTCGCCGGCGTCGCGGCGCAGGTCGCGCAGCGTGCCGGTCAGCGCTCTGAGCTCGGCGGCCGCCAGCGGGGCGGTGCCGAAGCGGGCGTCGTTGAGCGCGCTCGTCGCCGCCTCGGCGACCTCGCGGCCGCGCTCGGTGATCGTCGCGAGCGTCGCGCGGCGATCGGTCGGGTGGGGCGAGCGGGTCGCGTAGCCGCGCTTCTCGAGGCCATCGACGAGGCTCGTGACGCTCGTCGGGTGGACCTGCAGGCGCGCGCCGATCTTGCCGAGCGGCAGCGAGCCGTTGCTGCTGAGGAAGAGCAGCATCAGCGCCTCGTAACGGGAGAAGGACAGCTCCAGCGGCGCCAGCAGCTCGTTCAACCGCGCCAGCAGCAGCTGCTGCGCCCGCATCAGCGAGGTGACCGCCATCATCGGCGTCGCGGCGGTGCCGCCCCAGTGGCTGTGCCACTGGCGGCCGGCTTCCTCGATCGGGTCGAACGGCAGCGGATCGCTCACGGCTGGCGCGAGTCTCTCACACCGCGGCGGGGGAGCCGCCTCAGGCCGAGGCGCGCGCGCTGACGCTCCAGCAGGCGGCGGTGAAGCGGACGACGTCGCCGTCGACGTAGGGGTCGAACGCGGGGAGGACCTGCTCGACGACCTGTGCGCGGGTCTGCTCGTCGGCGTCCTGCAGCAGCAGGCCGACGGGGCCGAAGCGGGTCAGGTAGGGGATCAGCTGCGCCCGCGGCAGCGTGCAGGTGGCGTCGAGTGGCTGGTGGTCGATCGCGCTCCAGCCGCCGTCGGCGAGGATCGACCGGACCCGCTCCGGAGCGGAGAAGCCGAACTGGCCCGACGGCTCCGGCCGCGGCGCGGGCAGGTCCGGCAGCAGCGGCGCGGCGGCGCGCGACGCGGTCGTCATGAAGGGGTTCTCGTCGGGGCCGCGCCAGGTGATCAGGCGCAGCTCGCCGTCGTCGGCGGAGGCGCGCCGCAGGTTCGCGAAGGCGGCGACGGGGTCGGCGAAGAACATCACGCCGAAGCGGGAGATGATCAGGTCGAAGCTGTTCGCTTCGAACGGGTGGTGCTGCGCGTCGGCGACGACGAACCGCGCCGGCAGGCCCTCGCGCTCGGCACGCTGCTGCGCGAGCGCGACCATCGGCTCCGAGATGTCGACGCCGGTGCAGGCGCCCTGCGGGCCGAGCTGGCGCTGGGCCGCGAGCGTCGTGGCGCCGGTGCCGCAGCCGACGTCGAGCACGCGTGCGCTCGGATGCGCCGCCGCGACGGCCGCGGTCAGCGCCTGCTCGAACGGCCGGAAGAGCTGGTCGAGCAGCTCCTGGGCGGCGACCCAGGCGCGTCCCGCGCCGCCGTTCCACAGCGCGGCGTTGTCGTCTTCGATCGCTCTGGTGTCGTCCATCGTGGTGATCTCGCAGTCTCGTGGTCGGGAGAGGGCTAGAGTGCCAGCTCAAGTCGACTTGAGGTCAAGGAGATGGGCGAACTGGACATCGGCGAGGTGATGGAGCGCTCGGGCCTGCCCGCCTCGACGCTGCGCTTCTACGAGCAGAAGGGCCTGATCGCGGCGGTCGGCCGGCACGGCCAGCGGCGCCAGTTCGACGCCGCCGTGCTGGAGCGCCTGGCGCTGATCGCGATGGGCCGCGCGGCCGGCTTCTCGCTCGACGAGATCGCGCTGATGTTCACCCCCGACGGCGCCCCGCGCCTCGACCGCCGCCAGCTCGCCGCGAAGGCCGACGAGCTGGACGAGCGGATCCGCGAGCTGACCGCGATGCGCGACGCCCTCCG
>DATIOB010000406.1:0-2604 GCA_035473605.1 Conexibacter sp. | reverse complement strand
CGTTCCGGTGCTGATGCTGACGGCGCGGGACGCGATCGAGGACCGCATCGAGGGGCTCGACGCCGGTGCCGACGACTACCTCGTGAAGCCGTTCGACGTCGGCGAGCTGAAGGCGCGGCTGCGGGCGCTGCTGCGCCGCAGCGGCGCGCGGGAGGACGACGGCGCGCTGACGTTCGCCGAGCTGCGGCTGGAGCGCGAGCGGCACGGTGTGTCGGTCGGTGAGACGTTCGTGGAGCTGACGCGGACGGAGTTCGCGCTGCTGGAGCTGCTGATGCGCAACCCGCGCCAGGTGCTGTCGCGGGAGGTCGTCTACGACCGCGTCTGGGACTACGACTTCGGGCCGGAGTCCAACGCGCTGCGCGTCTACGTCGGCTACCTGCGCCGCAAGCTCGAACAGGCCGGTGCGCGGCCGCTGATCCACAACGTGCGCGGCGTCGGCTACGTGCTGCGCGAGCCGTGACGCTGCGCCATCGCATCGCCGCCGTCGCCGGCGGGGCAGTCGCCGTCACAGTGCTCGTCGCCGCAGCGGTGATCTTCTTCGCGGTCCGCAGCGAGCTGCGCGGCGAGATCGACGGCTCGCTGCGCGCCCGCGCCGCGCAGCTGACCGCCACCGCGGACGCCGACCACGACGGCGACCACGTCTGCGCCCAGGCGGCCGGCGACGAGGACCGCTCGCTCACCGCCGGCGACCGCGACGACGACGTCCGCTTCGGCGGCGCCGGCGGCTACGTGCAGATCGTCTGCCCCGACGGCACCGTCGTGCGCGAGCGCGGCGCGACCGCCGCGCTGCCGCTCACCGCGATCGCGCGCACGATCGCCGCGGACGGCGGCGGCAGCTCGCTCGCGGACCTCGAGGTCGGCGACACCCGCCTGCGCGTGCTGACGACGGCGCTGGCGGGCGGCGGCGCGGTGCAGGTCGCGCGGCCGCTGACGGAGGTCGACCGCCAGCTCGACCGGATCGTCGTCGTGCTCGCGCTCGTCGCCGCGGCCGGGATCGCGCTCGGGGCCGGGCTCGGCGCGCTCGTCGCGCGCGCTGCGCTGGCGCCGGTCGGCCGCTTCACGCGCCGCACCGAGCAGCTGGAGGCCGACGCCGACCTCTCGGAGCGGATCGAGGTGCGCGGCAGCGACGAGCTGGCGCGGCTGGCCGGCTCGTTCAACCGCACGCTCGACGCGCTGGAGCGCTCGGTCGAAGCGCAGCGCCACCTCGTCGCCGACGCCAGCCACGAGCTGCGCACCCCGATCGCGAGCCTGCGCGCGAACATCCAGACGCTGGAGGAGGCCGACCGGCTGCCGCCCGAGGACCGCGCCGCGCTGCGCGCCGACATCGTCAGCGAGCTGGACGAGCTGACCGCGCTCGTCGGCGACGTCGCCGAGCTGGCGCGCGGCACCCGCCCCGGGCGCGTGCTCGACGACGTGCGCCTCGACGAGGTCGTCGCCGCGCTCGTCGAGCGGGCGCGCGGCCGCGCCGTCGCCGATGTCGACTTCCGGCTCGCGCTGGAGCAGTGCGTCGTCGCCGGCGAGCCCGACCGCATCGGCCGCGCCGTCTCCAACCTGCTCGACAACGCGCTCAAGTGGAGCCCGCCCGGCGCCCCGGTCGAGGTGACGCTGCACGACGGGACGCTGACGGTCCGCGACCACGGCCCCGGCTTCGACCCCGCCGACCTGCCGCACGTGTTCGAGCGCTTCTACCGCGCCGACCGCGCCCGCGGCATGCCCGGCTCCGGCCTCGGCCTCGCGATCGTGCGGCAGGCCGCCGAGGCGCACGGCGGCTCCGTCGCGGCCGCCAACGCACCGGGCGGGGGCGCGTTGATGCGCATCCGCTTCGCGCCCTGACACAGCGCTCCTACGTTCGGCTTACGGCCGTCCCCCATCGTGGTCTCCACGATGTCGCCCGTCGACCAGATCCTCGCCCCGTCCGCCCCGCGCCGCGCGTCGCGCACGGCACCGGCGCCGCATCGCCGGCGGCTCGTCACCGCGTTCGAGCTGCTGCTGCTGTTCTTCGCCAACGCCGTGCTCGTCGTCGGCCTGTGGGTGCGCGGCGGCGGGCTGGTCGTGGTCGGCGGCAGCACCGGCGCGCTCATCAGCGCCGGGCGGCTGACCGGCCTGCTCGGCGCCTATCTCGTGCTCGTGCAGCTGCTGCTGCTCGCGCGGATCCCGGCGCTGGAGCGGATCGTCAGCTTCGACCGCCTCACCGTCTGGCACCGCCGCAACGGCCGCGTCGCGCTGCTGCTGCTGCTCGCCCACGGCATCCTCATCGCCGCCGGCTACGCGCTCAGAGACCGCGTCGGCCTGCCGCGCGAGGTCGTGCTGCTGATGACGACCTACCCGGGCGTGCTGGCCGCGACGGTCGGGCTCGCGCTGCTGGTCGCGGTCGTCGTCACCTCGATCGTGATCGTGCGCCGCAAGCTGCGCTACGAACGCTGGTACTTCATCCACCTCTACAGCTACCTCGGGATCGCGCTCGCCTTCAGCCACCAGCTCGACACCGGCCACGACTTCGTCGGGAACCCCGCCGCGCAGACCTACTGGAAGGGCCTCTACGTCGTCACGCTCGCCGCGCTCGTGATCTTCCGCGTCGGGATCCCGCTCGCCCGCGCCGCCTAC
>DATIOB010000405.1:0-3815 GCA_035473605.1 Conexibacter sp. | reverse complement strand
CAGAAACCCCTCGCCGTCGCGGCGCGTCAGATTCGCTACCGAGCGCACGACACGCTCCTCCCAGAGCAGCTCGTACGGGAAGCTCGGGATGTCGCTCATGTGGATGCCGGCGCAGACGACGGTGCCGCCGCGCGCGACGGCCCGCAGCGCCAGCGGCACGAGCGCGCCGACGGGCGCGAAGATCAGCGCGGCGTCGAGCTCCTCGGGCGGCCGCTGCGCGCTGCCGCCGGCCCAGACGGCGCCCAGCTCGCGCGCGAAGCGCTGGCCGACGCGGTCGTCCTCACGCGTGAAGGCGAAGACCTCGCGGCCCTCGTGCACGGCGACCTGGCAGATCAGGTGCGCGGCGGCGCCGAAGCCGTACAGCCCCAGCCGCTCGGCGTCGCCGGCCATCCGCAGCGCCCGGTAGCCGATCAGGCCGGCGCACAGCAGCGGGGCGAGCTGGACGTCGGTCAGCGCTCCTGCGTCGGGCAGCGGGAAGCAGAAGCGCGCGTCGGCGACGGTCAGCTCGGCGTAGCCGCCGTCGCGGTCGCAGCCGGTGAAGCGCGCCTGCGCGCAGAGGTTCTCGCGACCGCTGGTGCAGAAGCGGCAGCGGCCGCAGGTCCAGCCGAGCCACGGCACGCCCACGCGCGCGCCGACCTGCGCGCGACGCGCGCCGGCGACCTCCGCGCCGGCCGCCAGCACCTCGCCGACGATCTGATGGCCGAGCACGAGCGGCAGGTGGCCGGTCGCCAGCTCGCCGTCGCGCAGGTGCAGGTCTGTCCGGCAGACGCCGCAGGCGCGCACGCGCAGCAGCAGGTCGCCCGCTCCCGGCTGCGGGTCGGGCAGCTCGGCCGCGCGCAGCGGCCGGCCGGGCGAGTCGAGCACCATCGCGCGCACGCGACGAGCTTCCCCGTCGTGGCCGATCGTCTACCTTCGAAGGTGATGGAGCACGCAACCACCTCAGTGCCCGCGCTTGAGCTGCGCGGGCTGACGAAGCGCTACGACGACGGCTTCCTCGCGCTCGAAGGCTTCGACATGACCGTCCCGGCCGGCGAGTTCTTCGGGCTGCTCGGACCCAACGGCGCCGGCAAGACGACGCTGATCAGCGCCGTCTGCAACCTGATCCGCACGACCGGCGGCGAGATCCGCATCTTCGGCCGCGACCACCGCGTCGCCGAGGCGCGCAGACTGATCGGCCTCGCCGAGCAGGACATCAACCTCGACCGCTTCCTCGACGTCGAGGAGACGCTGCTCTACCACGGCGGCTATTACGGCATGAGCCGCGCCCACGCGCGCCGTCGGGCCGCCGAGATGATGGAGATCATGGACCTCAGCGGGAAGGCGAAGACGCGCGCGCCGAAGCTCTCGGGCGGCATGCGCCGGCGCCTGCTGATCGCCCGCGCGCTGATGCACGAGCCGCCGCTGCTGATCCTCGACGAGCCGACCGCCGGCGTCGACTTCGAGCTGCGGCTCGACCTGTGGCAGTACATCCGCCGGCTGCACGGCGAGGGCACGACGGTGCTGCTGACGACGCACTACCTCGAAGAGGCCGAGGAGCTGTGCAACGAGATCGCGCTGATCAGAGGCGGCAGACTGCTCGCGCGCGACTCCGCCGACGGCCTGCGCGCGCACTACGGCGTCGGGACGCTGGCTGACGTGTACGTGAAGGCGATGGCCGGGGCCGCGGCATGAGCGCGATCGATCCGGCCTCCGCCGAGGCGACCGCTGCGACCGGCTCGCTCGCCGACCGCCATCGCGGCCTGATCGCGCTCAGCGGCCGCGAGGTCAACCGCGTGCTGAAGCTGTGGCAGCAGACGATCGCGGCGCCGGTCGTCTCCTCGTTCCTCTTCATCCTCGTCTTCGGCCTCTCGCTCGGCAGCCGCATCAGCGGCGTCGAAGGGGTCGACTACGACGTCTTCATCGTCCCCGGCCTCGTCACGATGGCGATGGTCCAGGCGGCCTACTCGAACAACAGCTCGTCCGTCTTCCAGGCGCGCTTCGACCGCTACATCAACGACGTGCTCGCCTCGCCGATGAAGAGCTGGGAGGTCAACCTCGGCCTCTCGCTCGGCGGCGCGGTGCGCGCGCTGCTGATCGCGGTCGCGCTCGTGCTGCTGGCGCTGCCGGTCGTCTCGGTCCCGGTCGAGCATCCGCTGGAGCTGCTGCTGGCGGTCTTCCTCGCGCTCGTGCTGTTCTCGTCGCTGGGCGTGATCGTCGGCGTCTACGCGCAGTCGTGGGACCACGCCAGCTTCGTGCAGAACATCGTCATCGTGCCGCTCAGCTTCCTCGGCGGGACCTTCTACTCGGTCGACACGCTGCCGTCGCCGTGGCAGGAGATCTCGCACGTCAACCCGCTGTTCTTCGTCATCAACGCGGTCCGTTACGGCTTCCTCGGCGTCAGCGACGTGTCGGTCTGGCTGTCGCTCGGCGTGATGGCGGTGCTGGCGGCCGTGATGGTCGCCTGGAGCAGCTGGCTGTTCAGCACGGGACGCAAGCTGAAGGCGTAGCCTCCTCGGGGATGTTCCCGGTCAACGTCCCCAACGTGCTGACGGTCCTGCGCATCCTGCTGGTGCCGGTGCTCGTCGTCGCGCTGCTCGGCGAGACGCCGAACGGGGACCTGTGGGCGGCGGTCGTCTTCGCGGCCGCGTCGATCACGGACATGCTCGACGGCTACCTCGCGCGCTCGCGCAACGCGATCACGACCTTCGGCAAGCTGATGGACCCGATCGCCGACAAGCTGCTGATCATCGCGGCGCTGGTCGCGCTCGTCTCGCTCGAGCGGGTCGCCGCGTGGGTGGCGATGGTGATCATCGCGCGCGAGTTCGCCGTCACCGCGCTGCGGATGGCGGCGACCTCGCAGGGCGTCGTGATCTCGGCGAGCTTCTTCGGGAAGCTGAAGACCTGCTTCCAGATCGCGATGGTGATGGCGCTGATCCTCGCCGACGGGGCGCTTTGGGTCGACCTGCTCGTCTACGCGACGGTCGCGGTCACGGTCGCCTCCGGCGCCGACTACTTCTTCGGCCTGCGCCGCACGCTCGGAGCCCGCGACCGGGCGCGCGCCGAGCGCCGCGGCGGCGCCGAGAGCGCCTAGACCGTTCCGTCCAACCAGGCGCGGCGCGAGACGTGCGTCGCGGAGTGCTCGCCGGTCGCCAGCTCGTGGCGGACCTCGCCGAGCAGGCCGAAGCGCTCCGCGTCGACGTTGTGCTGGTGGATCGTCTCGAGGTTCTTCTGGTGGGCGGAGAAGAAGGTGTCGTCGCCGAGGTGGCCGAAGCGCTCGACGACCCCTCTGACCATCTCGCGCACGCAGTCCTCGACGAAGCGGGGGCGGCGGTGGGCCTTCTCGACGACCGCGCCCTCGTCGCTGCGCTTCATCAGCTCGTAGATCTCCGACGACATCGAGTTCTCGACGATCTCCAGCAGCACGCGCGCGTCGATGTCCTCGTCGTTGTGCTCGGGCAGGCCGATGTGGAGCGTGCCGAGGCCGCGCTGGTTGTGCGTCGCGACGGGGACGTGGGCGAAGATCCGCTCGACCTCGCCGACGCTGAAGCCGTCGGCGAGCAGCCGCTCGCGCGAGGCGCCCTGCACGAGCTGCTGGGCGCACGGGCAGGCGGTCATGCCGGCGGCGGCGACGCCGACGAGCCGGCGCGTCCCGTGCTCGGAGGCGACCGCCGAGCCGAACAGCGTGTAGATCTCCTGCGTCTGGATCCCCGACACCGGCGCCGGCTTGTGCTCCGGGTAGCGGGCGGCGATCGTCACCTCGGCCCGGCGGGCGCCCTGGCGCTCGCGCACGCGCTCGGCGATCAGCTGAGCGAGCGTCTCGGCGCGGAACGCGCTCT
>DATIOB010000404.1:0-10371 GCA_035473605.1 Conexibacter sp. | reverse complement strand
TCCGAGCGCGAGCTGCGGATGGTCGCGACCGATTCGTACCGCCTCAGCGTCAAGGAGACGACGCTCGAGCATCCGCTCGTCGGCGGCTTCGAGGCGAACGTGCCGGCCCGCGCGCTGCAGGAGCTGGCCCGCCTCGTCCAGCAGCTCGACGGCGAGACGCTGAGCGTCGGCGTGCGCCAGAACCAGGTCGTCTTCCAGCTCGGCGAGGTCGTCCTCTCCTCACGCCTGATCGAGGGCCAGTTCCCCAACTACCGCCAGCTGCTGCCCGACAGCTACGAGCACGAGCTGTCGATCGCCGGCAGCGAAGTGACCGACGTCGTGCGACGGATCGCGCTGCTGGCGCAGAAGAACGCGCCGCTGCGGCTGTCGTTCGCGCCCGGCGAATTGACGGTGTCCTCACAGACGCCCGACATCGGCGAGGCGAGAGAGTCGCTTCCGGTCGCCTTCCAGGGCGAGCCGTTCGAGATCGGCTTCAACCCGGACTTCCTGCGCGACGGTCTCGAGTCGGTCGGCTCCGGCGACGTGCTGCTGAAACTGATCAGCCCGTTGCGGCCCGGCCTGATCCAGTCGGCGGATGACGGTGGCTTCCTCTACCTGATCATGCCGATTCGCCTGAACGTCTAGCGCCCGGCGCATGCGCGTCGTGCGCCTCTCGCTGCGGAACTTCCGCAGCTATCCGAGCGCGGAGGTCGAGCTCGGGGCGGGGCTGACGGTGATCACCGGCCGCAACGGCGCCGGCAAGACCAATCTGCTCGACGCGCTCTACTTCGGCTGCACGGGGCGCTCGGCGCGCACGACCAACGACCGCGAGCTGGTCCGCTTCGGCGAGAAGGTGACGCGCGTCGAGGTCACGACCGAGGCCGACGACGGCCGTCACGAGCTGAGCGTCGGCTTCGAGGCCGGTGAGCCGAAGCGGCTGATGGCGGACGGCGTGCGCGTGGAGCGGCTGCTCGACGTGGCAGGGCGGCCGCTCGTCTCCGTCTTCCTGCCCGACCGGCTGGAGCTGGTGAAGGGGACGCCGTCGCTGCGGCGGGCCCACGTCGACCAGGTCGTCGCCGCGCTGTGGCCGTCGCGGACGACGACGCGGCGGGCTTATGCACAGGCCCTTGCACAGCGCAACGCGTTGTTGACACGGGTCCGGGCGGGGCATGCGTCGCAGGCTTCACTGCCGGCGTGGGACCGCGAGCTGGCGCGGCACGGGATCGCGCTGATGGCCGATCGTGCCGCGGCGGTCGACGCCGTCGCCGGCCGCTTCCCGGTGATCGCAGCCGAGCTCGGGCTCGACGGCGAGCCCGCCGTCGCCTACCGGCCGCGCTCGAAGGCGACCGATCCGGATGGGCTGGCCGCCGAGCTGGCGGAGCGGCTGCCGAGCGACCTCGAGCGCGGCTTCACCCAGCACGGCCCGCATCGCGACGATCTGGCGATGACGCGTGAGCGCCGCGAGCTGCGCGCCTACGGGTCGCAGGGGCAGCAGCGCCTGGCGCTCCTGGCGCTGCTGCTGGCGGAGCGGGAGGCGATCGCCGCCACCCGCGATGCCGTCCCCGTCATGCTGCTCGACGACGTGATGAGCGAGCTCGACAGAGAACGCCGCGGCCGCCTCGTGGAGCTGCTGCGCAGCGTCGGCCAGAGCGTCGTGACCACGACCGACATCGAGCACGTTCCCGGCGGCGAGGGCGCCGACGTGACACGGTTGCGCGTCGAAGACGGCGTCGTGCTCGCGGACGACGCGGCGGAGACGGCGTGAAGCGCCGGGCGCCGCGGCCGCTGGGCGAGGCGCTGGGGGCGCTGCAGGCGTCGCTGGCGCCGGCGACGCTGCTCGCCGAGGTGCAGCGGGTCTGGCCGACGGTCGTCGGGGAGGCGATCGCCCGCGAGGCGGCGCCGATGAGCGAGCGCGGAGGCACCGTGACGGTCGCCTGCAGAGCCGCCGTGTGGGCTCAGGAACTCGATCTGATGGCGCCGCTGGTGCTCGCGAGAGTGAACGCCGCGATCGGCCGCGAGGCGGTCAGAAGACTGCGTTGCGTCACCGGCGGACGGGCCGGCGCGCGCAGGGCGTGACGAAGTCGTCACAAAGTCGGCGCAGTTTATCGCGATTTGCAGGGATTTTCGAGCGGAACACCGGGCTGGTCGAGGGCCTCGCTGTGCTATTCTTCTGTTCACCTGCCTCTCACGCCCCGGAGAGCCGCATTCGCTGCGGGCCCGGGGCGTTGCAACGTCATCGGAGGATCGTTGGCCACCGACAGACCCGCGGCTGACAAGCCGACCCCCTCGTCCACTTACAACGCCCAGGACATCACCGTCCTCGAAGGCCTCGAGGCGGTCCGCAAGCGGCCGGGCATGTACATCGGCTCGACCGGCATTCGCGGTCTCCACCACCTCGTCTACGAGGTCGTCGACAACTCCGTCGACGAGGCGCTCGCTGGGCATGCGACCGAGGTCAGCGTCACGATCCACCCCGACAACTCGATCACCGTCGTCGACAACGGCCGCGGCATCCCGGTCGGCGTGATGGAGAAGGAGAGAAAGCCGGCGGTCGAGGTCGTGCTGACGGTCCTGCACGCCGGCGGCAAGTTCGGCGACGGTGGCGGCTACAAGGTCTCCGGCGGGCTCCACGGCGTCGGCGTCTCGGTCGTCAACGCGCTCTCGGAGAGACTCCATGTCGCCGTCCGCACCGACGGCTTCCTGCACACGCAGGACTACGTCCGCGGCGCGCCACAGGCCGATCTCGTCAAGGGCGAGCCGACGAGCGAGACGGGCACCACGATCACGTTCCTGCCCGACGCCGAGATCATGGAGACGCTCGACTTCGAGTTCGCGACGCTCGAAGAGCGCCTGCGCGAGACCGCCTTCCTGACGAGAGGCCTGAGAATCTCGCTGACCGACGAGCGCGGCGAGAGAAGAAGAGTCGAGTTCCAGTACGACGGCGGCATCCGGGACTTCGTCGCGTATCTGAACGAGAACAAGGAGCCGGTCCAGAGAAAGATCGTCTACTTCTCGTCGGAGAGCGACGAGGGCGCGGTCGAGGTCGCGATGCAGTGGAACTCCTCGTACCAGGAGTCGGTCTTCTCGTTCGCGAACAACATCAACACGCACGAGGGCGGCTCGCACCTCTCCGGCTTCCGCTCCGCGCTCACGCGCACGCTCAACAAGTACGCGCGTGAGAAGAGCCTGCTGAAGGAGAGAGATCCGAACCTCTCCGGCGAGGACGTGCGCGAGGGCCTGACCGCGGTCGTCTCGGCGAAGCTCGCCGAGCCGCAGTTCGAGGGTCAGACGAAGACGAAGCTCGGCAACCCCGGCATGCAGGGGCTGACGGAGTCGATCGTCAACAAGGGGCTCGACGAGTTCCTCGAGGAGAACCCGTCGGACGCGCGCTCGATCATCCTGAAGGCGATCCAGGCCGCGCAGGCCCGCTCCGCCGCGCGCAAGGCGCGCGACCTGACGCGGCGCAAGTCGGCGCTGGAGAACTCCCGCCTGCCGGGCAAGCTCGCCGACTGCTCCGTCAAGGACCCGTCGCTGTCCGAGATCTTCATCGTCGAGGGCGACTCCGCCGGCGGCTCGGCGAAGCAGGGCCGCGACCGCGCGACGCAGGCCATCCTGCCGATGCGCGGCAAGATCCTCAACGTCGAGCGGGCCCGCATCGACAAGGTGCTCGGCAACAACGAGGTGCAGGCGCTGATCACCGCGATCGGCACCGGCGTGCGCGACGACTTCGATCTCGAGAAGGCGCGCTACCACAAGATCGTGCTGATGACCGACGCCGACGTCGACGGCGCCCACATCCGCACGCTCGTGCTGACGCTGCTGTTCCGCGAGATGATGCCGCTGATCGACGCCGGCTACGTCTACATCGCCAAGCCGCCGCTCTACAAGGTCAAGCAGGGCAAGAACGAGCGCTACATCGAGAAGGACTCGGAGCTGGAGGAGATCCTCCTCTCCGACAAGCTCGAGAGATTCGTCGTGATCGACCGGCTCGGCGAGGAGCAGAGACTGACCGAGGCGCGCTGGAAGCGCTTCACCCGCCTGCTGAAGCAGTACAACGGCTGGGCCTCGGCGCTGCGCGCGATGACCCGTCACGACACGGTCGACTTCCTCCAGGAGTCGGGCATCCTGCAGCAGCACATCCTCGAGGAGGACGCGCTCGTCGACTTCCTCCAGAAGGAGGAGCTGGAGGGCGCGTCGTTCACCGTCGAGCTGGTCTCGCAGGACGAGGAGGAGCTGGTCGTCCGCTCGGTCGAGAAGAGAACCGGCCACGCCCGCACCCGTCACGTCCGCCGCTCGATGCTGCGCACGAACGAGTACCGCCAGCTGATCCGCGTCCACGAGCAGCTCGTCAACGCGGTCGGCTCGCCGGCCTTCAGACTCAGACTCGGTGAGCACAGCGACGTCGCGATCTCGTTCGACGAGCTGAGAGCGAAGGTCTTCGACATGGCCGGGCGCAACGTCGAGGTCAACCGCTTCAAGGGCCTCGGCGAGATGAACGCCGAGCAGCTGCGCGAGACCACCATGGATCCCGCGACCCGCACGCTCGCCCGCGTGACGATGGAGGACGCCGCCGCCGCCGAGCGGATCTTCTCGATGCTGATGGGAGATCAGGTCGAGCCGCGGCGCAACTTCATCGAGGAGAACGCAAACCTCGTGACCAACCTGGACGTGTGAACCGATGAGCGCAACCGATCAGCTCAGCGGCGGCAACATCGAGCCGCGCGCGCTCGAAGAGGAGATGCGCACCGCGTATCTCGACTACGCGATGTCCGTCATCGTCGGCCGCGCGCTGCCCGACGTCCGCGACGGGCTCAAGCCGGTCCATCGGCGCGTGCTGTTCGCGATGAACGAGGCCGGGCTGCAGCCGAACCGGCCGCGCTCGAAGTCGTCGCGCATCGTCGGCGACACGATGGGCAAGTACCACCCGCACGGCGACCAGTCGATCTACGACACGCTCGTGCGGATGGCGCAGGACTTCTCGATGCGCCACACGCTCGTCGACGGCCAGGGCAACTTCGGCTCCGTCGACGACGACCCCGCCGCCGCGATGCGGTACACCGAGGCGCGGCTGTCGAAGATCGCGACCGAGATGCTCCGCGACATCGACGCGGACACGGTCGACTTCGGGCCCAACTACGACGGCAAGAACCAGGAGCCGTTGGTCCTGCCGGCGCGCTACCCGAACCTGCTCGTCAACGGCTCCGCCGGCATCGCCGTCGGCATGGCGACGAACATCCCGCCGCACAACCTGCGCGAGACGATCGCAGGCACGATCGCCTACATCGACAACCCCGCGATCGACGTCGACGGGCTGCTGCAGCACATCAGAGGACCGGACTTCCCGACGGGCGGCATCATTCTCGGCGTCGGCGGCATCCGCGACGCGTACGCGACCGGGCGCGGGAAGGTCCGCGTGCAGGCGCGCGCGCACATCGAGCCGTTGTCGCAGGGCAAGGAGGCGATCATCGTCACCGAGCTGCCCTACCAGGTCAAGAAGGGCGGCGACGGCGGGCTGATCACGAAGATCGCCGACCTCGTGCACGAGAAGAAGATCCCGGAGATCAGCGACATCCGGGACGAGACCGACCGCCACGGCATGCGCCTGGTGATCGAGCTCAAGCGCGACGCGCTGCCGAAGGTGGTGCTGAACAAGCTCTACAAGCACACCGCGATGCAGACGACGTTCGGCGTCAACATGGTGGCGCTCGTCGACAACGTGCCCAAGACGCTGGCGCTGCGCGAGGTCATCGGCCGCTACGTCGACCACCAGCGCGAGATCGTCGTCCGCCGTACGAAGTACGAGCTGCGTCGCGCCGAGGAGCGCGCGCACATCTTGGAAGGCCTGCTGATCGCGCAGGCGAACATCGACGAGGTGATCGCGATCATCCGCGGGTCGTCCGACCGCGAGCAGGCGCGCATCAACCTCGTCAACAGATTCGAGCTGAGCGAGCGCCAGGCCGAGGCGATCCTGCAGATGACGCTCGGCCGCCTCACGGCGCTCGAGGTCGACAAGCTCAAGCAGGAGCACGGCGACCTGATGGAGCGCATCCGCGAGCTGCGCGACATCCTCGGCGACGAGGCGCGCGTGATGGCGATCATCAAGGAGGAGCTGCAGGAGATCGCCGACGCGTACGGCGACCAGCGCCGCACGCAGATCTCCTACGCCGAGGGCGAGATCGACATCGAGGACCTGATCGCCGATCAGCAGATGGTCATCACGATCACGCAGACCGGCTACATCAAGTCGCTGCCGCTGGCGACCTACCGCCAGCAGCGCCGCGGCGGGGTCGGCGTGACCGGGATGGACATGAAGGACGGTGACTACATCGAGCACCTCTTCGAGACCTCCACCCATGACTTCCTGCTGTTCTTCACGAACCGCGGCAAGGTCTACCGCCTCAAGGTGTACGAGCTGCCGGAGGCCCAGCGCAAGGCGAAGGGCCGCGCGCTCGTCAACCTGCTGCCGCTGCGCGAGGGCGAGCGGGTCCAGTCGGTCCTCTCGACGCGCGACTTCGGCGAATCCCCGTACCTGCTGTTCGCGACGCGCAACGGCGCCGTCAAGAAGACGGAGCTGCAGGCGTACAACACGCCGATCAAGGCCGACGGCATCATCGCGATCAAGATCCGCGAGGACGACGAGCTCGTCGCCGTCCGCCGCGTCGACATCGGCGACGAGGTCATCATCGTCTCGCGCGCCGGCCTGACGGTCCGCTTCAGCGAGGACGACGCCCGCTCGATGGGCCGCGACACCAGCGGCGTGCGCGGGATGGACGTCGGCGACAGAGGCGAGGTGATCGCGATGGACATCGCGCGCGATGACCAGGACCTGCTCGTCGTGACCGAGAACGGCTACGGCAAGCGCACGAGAATCGACCAGTACCGCAAGACCTCGCGCGGCGCGAAGGGCGTCAGAACGATCAAGCTGACCGAGACGAAGGGCGGCCTCGCCGGCGCGCTCGTCGTGCGCGACCACCAGGAGCTGGTGTTCATCTCGCAGGACGGCATGGTCCAGCGCACCAGCGTCCGCGGGATCAGCCAGCAGGGTCGCGCCGCGACCGGCGTGCGCGTCATGAACGTGCGCGAGGACGACAGCGTCCGCGCGATCGCGCTGATCGTCGAGTCCGACAACGCCGAGAGCGCAGAGGCGCTCGAGCAGGAGCTGGACGCGGTCGAGGCGGCCGGTGTCGAGGGCGGCGTCGTCGCGCTCGGCGAGGACGACGTCGCAGCGACCGTCGCTGACGGCGAGGCACCGGAGGACGGCGTCGAGCCGGCCGACGACACTGACGACGGCGAGGTCTGATCGAAGACGTTCAAACCGTCGGACGGGTCCGCTACTCTGGAGAAACCAGAGAAAGGAGGTGGTCCGAAGTTGTCTGACAGTTTTTGCGGGACCCTGGAGGTGTCCGGCCACTAGGTCGGATGGCTGACCCCGCCTAGCGGAGTCCACACCGAGACACCGCCTCGTTCGGTGCCAGGACTGGTCCCACTGGCCCTGACACATCCAAGCCGTGCGAGGTTCTTGTTTAGCCGAAAAGAAGCACGCGAAGGGCGCTCCTCGGTGGGCGCCCTTCGTGTTTCTGTGCTCGACAGGCGCCGCGCACCGCGGCGAGCCGACCGCGGAGCGGGACGAGCCCGCGGCCGCGAGTTCCCGCCGACGCAGCGCGGTGTCGCGCGCTGCCGTGGAACTCGCAATCGTTCGTCAGAACGACAGGTAGCGCTGCCAAGCCCGCGGGATCGTCGGGCTGGCGACCTGGATGAAGACGTTCGGGCCCGGGGTGCGCGGCGTGTGCTTCGGGATCATCCCGGCCTGGTTCGGCAGCGAGTCGCCCTTGCGGCGGTTGCAGGGCGCGCAGGAGGCGACGATGTTGTCCCACGTCGAGCCGCCGCCCTTCGAGCGCGGGATCACGTGATCGACCGTCAGGTTGCCGCGCGAGCCGCAGTACTGGCAGGTCCAGTCGTCTCGGGCGAAGACCGCCCTACGCGTGATCTTGCGGCGATGGGTGTCGCGCGGGACGCGCACGTAGGAGACGAGGCGGATCACCATCGGCCTCTGCACCGTCGAGCTGCCCGAGTGCAGGTGGTACTCACCGTGCTCGAGCATCTCCGCCTTCTCCTTCAGCAGGAGCACGACGGCGCGGCGGACCGTGCAGACGTTGATCGGTTCGAACGTCGCGTTGAGAACGAGCACCCGGCCACCGTCACGCCCGCGTCGCTGGTGCTCCAGTGGCGACGCGGACTCGGATTGCGCTGGTGGTACCAAGGTGGCCATAACCGCCAGAGCAGTGTAGCGAGCCGCGTCGCACGACTTGTGAACAACGCTTGCGCGGCCGGGACGGCGCAGACGCCGCCGCAGCGGGGCAGGGCGGCTGTCTCAGGTCGCGACGGGGAACGATCCGAGCACGCGCAGATGCTCGACGTGGCCGCGCACGGCGACCAGCGCCTCCGCGACCGGCCCGTCGCTGTCACGACCCTCCAGATCGAGGAAGAACATGTAGCGGCCGAGCCCCTGCTTGCGCGGCCGCGACTCGATACGGGTCAGGTTGACGCCGCGGAAGGCGAACTCCGAGAGGCAGCGGACGAGCCATCCCGGCGCCTCGGCGCCGACCCCCCAGAAGACGATCGCCGTCTTCCACGGGCCGTGCTCGCCGGTCGGGGTGCCGGTTGCCGCCAGCCACACGAAGCGCGTCTCGTTGCCGGCCACGTCGTCGACGCCGGCGCGCAGGATCTCGCAGCCGTACTGCTCGGCGGCGACTCTGCTGCCGAGCGCCGCGGCGTGCTCGCCCAGCTCGCCCTCGGCGACCGCGCGGACGGCGTCGGCGGTCGAGCTGGTCGCCAGCACGCGCGCCTGCGGCAGGCGCGTGCGGAGGAAGTGCGCGCACTGCCCGTTCGCCTGCGGGTGCGAGAGGACGGTGTCGATCGCGCTCAGCTCCAGCGGCGTGCGCGCGATCAGGCAGGTGTGGATCGCGTGCACGTACTCGCCGGCGATCGCGACCTCGTCGGCGTCGACGGCGAGCGCGTCGAGCGTCGCGTTGACCGAGCCCTCGATCGCGTTCTCGATCGGCACGAGCGCGCGCTCGACGGTGCCGTCCTGGACCGCCATCACGCAGTCGTGGATCGTCGGCAGCGGCACCTGCTCGTGCGCGTCGCCGCCGAGCGCGTTCAGCAGCGCCTCGTGTGAGTTGGTCCCCTCCGGACCGAGATAGCCGACGCGCATGGCCCGAGCCTAGAGGGTTTCGCGCGGCTCCAGCGCGAGCCGCACGGCCTCGTCCTCCTCCGGCGAGAGCTGCAGCTCGCCTCTGCCGCCGTGGACCTGCTTCGCGTACAGCCGGGCGGCGTCGCGGTGCATGATCGACGACAGCACGACGCCGTTTCTGCCCGCGTCGAGCAGCGCGATCGAGGTCGACTGGTGGCCGGTCATCTCGCCGTAGGCGTCGTAGCGCACGAGCGCGGAGTGCGAGATCGCGCCGTCGAGCCGCTGCTCGGCTCTGTCCATGCGCGTGTGCAGACGGGCCGCGGCGTCCTCGACGAAGGCGTGCAGCGCGCGGTACTCGACCTCGAGCGCCGCGGCGTGCTCGACCAGGTCGGTCGTCGCGCCCTCGGCGCCGAGCAGGACGCGCTGGTCGCGCCGCAGCCGCCGCAGCGTCACGGCCAGCACCACCGTCACCGCCAGCGACACGATCGCAAGCGAGCAGCCGGCGATCGCGACGATCCCGGTCGTGCTCGTCAGCTCGTCCATCGGCGCGATGATCTCACTCGAACAGGGCGGAGTACGTCTGGCTGTTGTTGTCCAGCCCCTCCTCGCCCGGAACCGGCTCGATCGTCACTCTGATGTTCGCCACGCCACCGGTCGGGGGCGCCTCTCTGAACGCGACGCTCGCGGTCGCAGCCTCGCCCGCCGTCGTGGAGGGGACGACCGTCTCGGCTCTGATCGGCGATCCGCCGCCACCGGAGATCTCGACGACGACTCTGACGTTCTGCTCGTCGTGCTCGCCGCCGTTGGTGAAGGCCACGTCGAACGTCGGCGGCGGATCGGCCGGCAGCGTCGCCGAGCCGCCCGGCTCCAGCGTCGTGCCGCCGACGCTGACCGAGTCGATCTGGTGGCCGTTGAGGCCCGGGGCCGGATCGCCGCTGTCGTCGGCGCTCGCGCTGCTGGTGCCGAGCGCTCTGGCGGCGTTGGCCGGGTCCATCCAGCCGATGTTCGGCAGGAAGTCCGAGTACGGCAGCACCGTCTCGCCCGTCTCGCCGCTGTAGGTCGCGGGGATCCCCGCATCCTCCAGCGCCTGCTTCACGTACGGCGCGACGCGCTGGGAGTAGACGACGTCGGAGGCGTTGAACGCCTGCATCTGGCCGGCGATCAGGTCGACGGCCGTCTGCGCGGAGGCGGAGGTGCCG
>DATIOB010000403.1:0-3975 GCA_035473605.1 Conexibacter sp. | reverse complement strand
GGCTCCGACGTCGCGCGGATGCTGCGCGACTCGGCCGAGCGCCGCGACGGCCGCACGACGCTGCCGGTCAGCCTGCGCGAGCCCGACGGCGTGCGCGAGGTCGCCGCGTGGGTGCTCGGCCAGGAGGAGCGCTGGCGCGCGGGGACGCTCGTCAGCGAGGACCCCGGCCCGCCCGCGCCGCACGGCCCGCACGGCCACGACGACTCCACCCACGCGCACGACGGCGGGCATGCGCACGCCCACGTCCACGCGCACTGACGTGCCGCGGGCGGCGGCGGCCGGCCCAGCGCCCGCCGCCGCCCGCACACGCCTCGTCCCCTCAGCGCTGGTGAGGGCTGAGCTGTGCGGCACGCGCACGATCCTGCGCGACCTCCGCCCCGCCACCCCCTGGGCGCCCCGACCGCTGCCGAGCGACAGCATCGCGACCGGTGGCGGCGCGGTCGTCGCGCTCGTGCAGACCGCGGCGACGCTGCTCTCCGGCGACGACTGCGCGATCGAGCTGGAACTGGGCCCCGGCGCCGCGCTGACGATGATCGAGACCGGCGCGACGATCGCCCACCACGTGCGCGACGGGCCGCCGGCGCGGCTGCGCGTGCGGATCGCGCTCGGCGCCGGCGCGCGGCTGGAGTGGCTGGCGCGGCCGCTCGTGCTCGCCGCCGGCTGCGACCTGCGCCGCACGACGACCGTCGAGCTGGCCGCGGGCGCGCGGGCGCTGCTGCGCGAAACGGTCGTGCTCGGGCGCAGCGGCGAGCAGCCGGGTCGGCTCGACGCGACGCTGCGCGCGAGCCACACCGGCCGCGCGCTGCTGCACGAGCGGCTCGACACCGCCGCGCCCAGGCTCCTGCGCTCCCCCGTCGTCGCCGCCGACGCGACGACGCTCGACGCCGTCCTGCTGCTCGGCGCGCGCGGCGCCGACCTGCCGGGCTCGACCCAGCTGTCCGGGCCCGGCACGCTCTGGCGCGCGCTGCACCCGCGCGGCGCCGACCCCGACGGGCCGGCGCTCGCCGTCGCGCGGGCGTGGAGTGGCTAGACCAGCTTCATGTTGCGCTTGACCGCCGAGCGGTTGCCCGCCGCGTCGCGCGCCTCGATCGTCAGCGTCGCCGTCACGTCCTTGCCTCTGAGCGCGCGCACGCGCAGCTTCGCGGCCGGCGACAGCTTCACCGTCAGCTCGCTGCTGCCGGCCTTCAGCGACTTCGTCGCGCGACCGAGCACGACCAGCTTCTGCTTGCGTCTCGCGCTTCTGCCTCTGCCGACGAGCGTCGGCAGCCTGGCGCTCAGCACGAGCGTCGCTCTGACCGGCTCGTCGACGCTCAGCTCCAGCGGCAGCCCGCCGCGCAGCAGCTGCGCCTGCGTGCGCCGTCTCGGCAGCTCGGTCACGCGCACGCGCGGCTTCGCGGCGTCTCTGCCGGACTCGGGCTGCGGCTGCGGTCTTCTGCCCTCCGGCGCCGGCGGGGGCGGCGGGATGACGTTCGGTCTTCTCTCCTCCGGCGGCGTGTTCGGCGGCAGCTTCGTGACCGCGACCAGCGACGGCACCGGCGTCGAGGGATTCTGACCCGCCGTCTTGTTGCCGGCCGGCCACCACGAGGTGTACGTCGAGGGATCGCCGTAGACGCCGCCGGCGTCGACGGTGTCCTCGCCGGGGTGCTGGACGTTGACGAACAGCGTCCGCTCGTCCGGCGTGAAGTACGGCCCGGTGCCCTCCGACTCCGCGGGCATGTTCGCGAAGCGGAAGGCGACGCCGGCGTTCGGCCCGCTGCGCGGGATCATGAAGACGGCGTTGTTCTGGTGGTACTCGTAGAACGTCTTTCTGCTGCGCGCGCCCGACAGCGACGACGAGGAGATGTCGGTCACGACCCAGAGGTTGCCCTCGCTGTCGAAGACGAGGTTGTCGCAGCTGGAGAAGCCGCGCTCGCCGGCCGGCTTGTCGGCGCCGCGGTCGCCGCCGCCGGCGTAGTCGGACCAGGCGAATCTGCTGGCCTCGCCGACCGCCGTCGGGTCGTTGCCGGCCTCGACCAGCTTGCGGATCGCGCCGTGCTGGTCTCTGACGGGGGCGTTGTTGGTGAAGGCGATGTAGACGGTGCCGTCGACGTCGACCTCGACGTCCTCGGGGCGGTTGGTCGCGAAGTGGGCGTTCCAGGCGCCGGCCTCCTCGGCCTCGACCGCTCTTCTGATCAGGACGTTCGTGTCCTCCAGCTCGCTGACGTCGACCTCGCGCCACCAGCCGTAGCCGCTGGTCGGCGTCGTCGGCGTCGGCGCCTCGTCGTTGGCGAAGACGCGGCGGCTGTGGTCGAACCAGGCGATGTAGAGCCTGCCGGCTTCGAGGATGCGGCGGTTGTTGTCGTCGGCGCCGGGGATGAAGCGACGGTCGGAGACGAACTTGTAGACGCCGGCGTCGGCCTTGTCGTCGCCCATGTAGAGGACGAATCTCTTGCCTTCGGCGGCGCGGAAGGCCGTGTTCTCGTGGCGGAAGCGGCCGAGCGCCGTGTGCTTGCGCGGCGTGTACGTCGGCTCGTACGGATCGGTCTCGACGACCCAGCCGTACTTCGACAGCGTCGTGTGGTCGTACTCGGCGTTGGTCGGGTCGGCGCCGAGGCCGTTCGCGTTGGCCCAGCCGTAGCCGCTCTCGGCGGCGTAGCCGTCGTAGTTCTCCTCGCAGGAGAGCGCGGTGCCCCACGGCGTGATGCCACCGGAGCAGTTGGCGAGCGAGCCTCTCGCGCTTCTGCCGAGTCTCGGCGTCCCCGCGAGCGGACCGGTGAACTCGCAGTCGGGGTCGGTGCCGGTGATGCGGCGGTTGTACGGCGACGGCGAGACGACCTGCCACATGCCGGTCGCGTCGGTCTTGACGTGCACGATCGAGTTGCCGACCGAGTACTGCTCCAGCGCGATCTGCTCGGCGGTCTTCGTCGCACCGCTTCTGTTGCCGTGCTGGAAGAACGGCGCCGGGTACTCGTGGTTGACGAACAGCAGCCCCTCGTCGGGCTTCCCGTCGAGCGGGAAGAAGGCGAGGAAGTCGTTGTTGTAGCCGAACCTCAGCTGCGTGCCGTCGCTGTTGGCGAACGGGTCGTCGTACTTGATGACGACGTGGGCGCGGTAGCCCTCCGGCACCTCGAAGGCGTCGGCGCTCGACGCCGCGACCGCGCTGAACTCGGCGAAGGGAGTGGGCGCTCCGGTCGCGCGGGCGACGCTGTCGCCGAGCAGGTCGGAGACGCCGGGGACCTCGAACAGCGAGGCGGCCGCGACCGTGCTCGCGCCGGCCGCGGCGACGCCGCGGATGAAGTGACGACGGGTGCTGCCGGCAACCGCGTCGGTGGGGGTGGTGGGATCTGACATAGGGCCGCAACGTATGCGCGGCCCGTGGTCAGTTCGTTATCGGCCTGTGACCGGAGTGAGTCCCTTTTGTGACCGTGTCAGTGACCCTCGTACATCGCCTCGATCGCGGCGGTGTACTTGTCGCCGATCGGGCGGCGCTTGAGCTTCATCGTCGGCGTCAGCTCGTCGCCGCCGGGCAGCCAGTCGCCCTCCACGAGCGTGAAGCGCTTTATCTGCTCCACGCGCGACAGTCTCTCGTTGGCGCCGTCGATCGCCTGCTGCACGGCCGCGCGCACGCGCTCGTCACGTGAGAGCGTCGCGAGGTCGGCGTCGTCGGCGATCCCCTGCTGCTTGGCCCACGCCGGCGCGAAGTCGGTGTCGAGCACGATCAGCGCCGTGTTGAAGGGGCGCGCGTCGCCGATCACGCAGGCCTGTCCGATCAGCGGCGAGGAGCCCTTCAGCGTCGCCTCGATGTTCGCCGGCGACATGTTCTTGCCGGCGGCGTTGATGATCAGCTCCTTCTTGCGGTCGACGATCTTGACGTAGCCGTCGGCGTCGATCGTCGCGACGTCACCGGTGTGCAGCCAGCCGTCGGCGTCGATCGTCTCGCGCGTCTGGTCCGGAAGGTTGCGATAGCCGCGCATGACGAGCGGGCTCTTGACGAGC
>DATIOB010000402.1:0-6697 GCA_035473605.1 Conexibacter sp. | reverse complement strand
GTACGCGGCGAGCAAGGCGATGGTCGAGCAGTTGACGCGCGGCTGGGCGGCCGAGCTGGGTCCCTCGGGCGTGCGCGTCAACGCGATCGCTCCCGGCGTGACGCTGACCGACGGCACCGCCGGCTTCGCCGCGCAGCTGGAGCCGTCCGTGCGCGCGCTGCCGGCCGGGCGGATCGGCCGCCCCGAGGAGATCGCGGAGGCCGCCGTCCACCTCGCCGGCGACGGCGCCGCGTACATGCACGGCGCGACGCTGCTGGTGGACGGCGGCGCGCTCACGACGCGCGTCTTCTGAGCCCTACGGCCGCACGCGCATCACGACACCGGCGTGGTCGGACGGCCACAGCCGTCCGATCGCCGTCGCCGGGGTCCGGTTGAGCGGGTTGCGGCCGGTCACCCAGCCCCACTCGACCGGCAGCGATCTGCCCGTCGCGGAGCGGCCGAAGACCATGTCGATGCGGTGGTCGAACGCCAGCGCCGCCTGCAGCGGCGTGTCGTTGACCAGCTCGCTGAGGCCGGAGGTGAAGCCGAGCGCGGCCGGCGCGAATCTGAGCCACTGGTCGGTGAAGCCGCCGGCGCCCGTGATCAGCAGGTACGGGTCGCGGTGGGCGAATCTCTCGCCCGGCTTTCTGCTCGCGTCGAGCGGGTCGGAGTTGCAGTCGCAGACGACCACGACCGGCTTGCCGTTCGGCGCCGCGGGGCCCGCGAGCAGCTCGGCCGCCTGCGCGTAGGCGACGTCGGAGAGCTGCGACTCGAGGTGCGTGTTGACGAAGCGGAACTGACGTCCGCCGGCCTCCACGTCGGCCCAGGCGTAGCCGCGGATGAACGACAGCGGCTGGCCGGCGACGACGAGCGGGATCCGCGTGACGTAGTTGCCGCCGCCGGTCGCGAGCACGCTCACGTCGCTGTCGGCGCGGCGCAGCACGACGTCGCGCATCGTCAGCCGCACGTTCTGCAGCGAGCCGCCGAGCACGGCCGGGCCGGCGACGTCGGACTCGTCCTGCGAGCGCACGGCCACGTACGGCTCGCCGGCCGCGGCGAGGTCGTCGAGCAGGATCTGCAGGAAGTCGTAGTCGACGACCGTCGCCGGTCTGCCGTCGAGCGGCCCGTGGCGCCACAGCGCGACCTCCTGGAGGCCGACGAGGTCCGGCTTGGTGAAGGCGATCTCGGCCGCCAGGCGCTCTGAGCGCAGCGGGAAGTTCGTCTGGTCGACGATCGCGCGCAGCGTCGTGTTGGCGGCGACGAACGCCGGCCCCTGCTGCTCGGGCGGCAGGCCTTGTATCGCTGTCAGCGGCCGCGTGATGTCGCCGCCGAGGTACAGATTGCGCGTCATCACCGTGACGGCCTCGTCGCCGTGCGCTCCGGCCGGCGCGGCCGCGACGCCGCCGAGCCCGGCCAGCGCCAGGACGGCGATCAGCGCAGCGACGATCCGTCGCGCGCGGTGCATGCGTGGGTACGGCACGTTTCCCCTCCTCCAACGTCTGCTTTCGCAGGCCGACGCGCCCCTTCGTCGATGCGCCCCCCTGCGCTCCGTTAACCAGCGTAACGCGATCGGCCGAGGAGCGTCGGGCCTGCGCGCGAGGGAATCCACCGTCGCGCCGCCGCTCCCGCCCGCGCGACCGTGAGGGGATGCTCAGATGCTTCCTCCGCGCGCTCGCGCTCGCGCTGCTGGTGCTCCCCTCGCTGGCTGTCGCGGCCGACGCCGCCGACCCGACGAAGTACTACGAAGTGAACGTGAGCGGTGAGTACAGCCAACGCTGGAACCTGCAGACGGAGGGCTATCCGAACAGATGCCTCGGCTGGACCTTCGGCGACGGCGACGCGACCGCGAAGACGAACGCCGGCCTGACCGACTTCACGATCTATCGCGACGGCCGGCGCGGTCTCGTCGGCTACTCCGGCTCGTTCAAGCGCTCGACCGCAGTGCTCGAGACCAGATTCGCGATCCGCTACCACTCCAGCTGGGCGGAGACCTCGGAGTGCATGAGATGCGACCTCGGCGAGCTGCGCTGCCAGGAGCCGGTGGCAGACGCGCAGTACACCGACGGTTGCAGAAGAGCCGTGAGAAGCCACGCCCACGTCGCCGCCAACGGCGGCAAGATCAAGGTCACGGCCGGCTTCGACGCGTCGACCGTGCTCGCCGACTGCAGCAGAGTCACGCCCAAGGAGCGCGTCAGATTCGACGTCAGAGCGATCGAGTTCGACTTTCCCGGCGTCACGCGCCTGTGGGAGCTGCCGGTCGGCGAACCGCTGACGCTGACCGACAGAGTCCAGGTCGGGCCCGACTGCGGGCGGATGTTCAACGTGGTCGGCTACCGCAGCTGCGCGGCGAGAGCGGTCAAGGTCACGTTCACGCGCGTCCTCAACCGCGGTGACGTGGACGACGTCCCGCAGAGCAGAGCGCCGCCCGCCGGCAGAAGAGCGCCGTCGAGCAGAAGATCCTCGCCGAGAAGAAGACCTTCGAGCAGAAGAAGAACCTCGGGCAGACGGCCGGCCAGAGGCAGAAGCGGCGCGGGCAGATCGAGACGCGCGCGCTGACTCAGCGCGGCAGCAGCTCCCAGCGCTCGACCTCCTGCACGGTCGTGCGGACTCGGGTGCGGCGCATTGCGGAGCCTTCTGGCGACGGGTGCGGAGCGCCGATCGGCGCCCTCGCAGCCGTAGCTGTCCGCCCCCGCGCGCCGTGTCACATCGGGGAGCCCCGCGTCGGCGTCAGCTGCGCAGGAAGGCGAGCAGGTCGTCGGAGAGCTGCTGCTTGTGCGTGTCGGTGATGCCGTGCGGGGCGCCGGGATAGACCTTCAGCTCCGCGCCGTCGATCAGCGCCGCCGACGCCTTGCCGCCGACCTCGAACGGCACGACCTGGTCGTCGTCGCCGTGGATCACCAGCGTCGGCACGTCGAACCGCTTCAGGTCCTCGCGCATGTCGGTCGCCGAGAACGCGGCGATGCTGTCGTACGCGTTCTTGTGGCCGGAAGTCATCCCCTGCAGCCAGAAGGCGTCGCGGGCGCCCTGCGAGATGTCGGCGCCGGGGCGGTTGTTGCCGAAGAAGGGACCGTCGGCGAGATCTCTGTAGAGCTGCGAGCGGTCGGCGACGGAGCCGTCGCGGAGACCGTCGAAGACCTCGATCGGCACGCCGCCGGGGTTGTCGTCGGTCTTCAGCATGAACGGCGGCACGGAGGAGACGAGCACGATCTTCGCGACGCGGCCGCTGCCGTGGCGGCCGATGTAGCGCGCGACCTCGCCGCCGCCGGTCGAGAAGCCGATCAGCGTCGCGTCGACGGCGCCGACCGCCTCGATCACCGCCGCGAGGTCGTCGGCGTAGTGGTCCATGTCGTTGCCGCCCCACGTCTGCGTCGAGCGGCCGTGGCCGCGCCGGTCGTGCGCTATGCAGCGGAAGCCGTGGGCGGCGATGTGCAGCATCTGCGCCTCCCAGCTGTCGCTGTTCAGCGGCCAGCCGTGGCTGAAGAGGACGTCGGGTCCCTCGCCCCACTCCTTGTAGAACAGCTCGGTTCCGTCGGCGGCGGTGACGAACGGCATGCGGGGCCTCCTGCTCGGTCGGTCGAGGACTCCAGGTCGCTCTACCCGGTCGCTCCCGGCGTCCACCCGCCGCTTCACCGAACTGTCACGCCGGCAGGCGCCAGTCGAGGCTCAGCAGCTCGTGCGCGACGTGCGCCTCGCCGCTGAGCCCGGTCAGCTCGCCGCTGCCGGAGTCCTTCGCGACCCAGCCGAACCGGCGCGGCGTCCCGTCGGCGTCGAAGGTCGCGCCGTGCTGCAGCACGAACGTACCGCGGCGGCCGCCGAGCGTGCCGCTGACGCGCTCGGTCGCGACGTAGCCCACCTCGCCGGATGCCTGCATCTCGACGACCGACTCGCCCTCCAGCTCGCCGCTGTAGCGCTTCGTGAGGCGGGTGCGCGTGAGCGCGGGGCCGTCGCCGTCGTGCTCGCCGAAGAGGGGGTCGTCCGCGCCCGGTGCGAGCACGTCCCAGCTCGTGATCTCGAATCTGATCTCGCTCATGTGCAGGGACGTTAGGGGTGAGGCGGGCAGCTGGATTGGAAGAACGCGACACCTGCTCTTGACAGCCGAACGTCCTCGCCGTACCTTCCTTTCTCGTTAGACGTCCGACAAGTTGGCGGCTGACGATCCACTCCCCCACTGGCGCCGTGACCCACCTCCGGCGCCGCGACCCGAGGACGCTTGATGCTGAATTTCGACGAGGACCGCTTCCGTTCGATCCAGGGTGGTGCCGTGGCGCTGGCCGGGCCGCTGCGCGAGACGATCGGCGGCCTGGTCGACGGCGGTGCGAAGAACATCTTCTTCCTCGGTGCCGGCGGTGCCGGTGTGCTGATGCTGCCGGCGGCGCAGCTGCTGGGCCGGTCGAGCGCCTTCCCGGTCAAGCTCGTCCACGCCGCCGAGATCATCGCGATGGGCGACGTCTCGCTCGGCGAGGGGTCGATCGTCGTGATCCCGTCGCTCTCCGGCACGACGAAGGAGGCGATCGAGGTCCTCGAGTACGCCCAGGGCAGAGGCGCGAAGGTGATCGCGCTGACGGGCAAGGCCGACACGCCGGTCGCCGAGAAGGCCGATCACAACTTCTCCAACTTCGCCGAGGACGACACGTCGTCGGAGATGTTCTACCTGCTGTCGCTCGTGATCGCGCTGTCGATCCTCGATGCGCGCGGCGAGCTGGACGGCGACTTCGAAACGATCGTCGGCGAGCTGAAGCTGCTGCCGGAGTTGCTCGTCGAGGTCAAGCGCGCCTTCGAGCCGCGGGCTGAGGAGCTGGCGAGGCTCTACAAGGATGAGCCGTACCACATCATCTCCGGCGCGGGCAGTGCGTGGGCTGAGGCGTGGTACTACGGCACGTGCATCCTGGAGGAGATGCAGTGGATCAAGACCCGTCCGGTTCACGCGAGCGACTTCTTCCATGGGACGCTTGAGCTGGTCGAGAGAGATGTCTCGGTGCTGCTGTTCAAGTCCGAGGACAGCTCGCGTCCGCTGGCCGATCGTGTCGAGAAGTTCGTGCCGACGATCTCCGACAAGCTGCAGGTGATCGACCCCGCGCAGTTCGAGCTGCCCGGTGTCAGCGCCGAGACGCGCGCGCTGATCAGCCCGGTCCTGCTCTCGACCGTCCTCGAACGGCTCTCCGCCCACCTCGAGGTGCTGCGCGACCACCCGCTCACGACCCGCCGCTACTACCGCCGGATCGACTACTGAGCTGACGCCGACGCGGCGCGTCGCTTGACGCGCCGCCGGTCCGCGCCTACGCTGCCCGGTTAGACGTCCGACAAGTTGTCTGGAATGAGCGAGAGAGAAACAATTCAAAGTGAGGTGCCGGCCATCTGCCTGATCGGCAACCTCAACCTCGACCTGATCATCCGCGGGGTCAGAGAGCTGCCGAGCTGGGGTCACGAGATCGCCGGCAGCGGCCACACGACCGTCACCTCCGGCCAGGGCGGCTACGTCAGCCTCGCGCTGGCGAAGATCGGCGTGCCGGTCGACGTGATCGCCAACGTCGGCGACGACGCGGAGGGCCGCGGGATCCTCGCCGACCTCGAACGCGCCGGCATCGGCACGGCCGGTGTCGAGGTCGCGCCCGGGACCGTCACCGGCATCACGGTCGGGATCGTGCGACCGGACGGCGAGCGCGCCTTCGTCAGCCACTTCGCCAGCCTCGCCGACTTCGACGCGGCGCTCGTCGAGCGCCAGTGGGAGACCGCGAGACAGGCGCCGGTCGTCTGCCTCGTCGGGCTCTTCTCGATCCCCGGGCTCGACCCCGGCGCGGCGGCGCGGATCTTCGCGCGCGCCCGCTCCGAGGGCCGCCGCACCGTGCTCGACACCGGCTGGGACCCCGACGGCTTCAAGCCGCAGACGGTCGCCGGCGTGCGCACCGCGCTGCGCCACGTCGAGATCTTCCTGCCGAACCTCGACGAGGCGACCGCGCTGACCGGCGAGACCGACCCCCTGAAAGCCGCCCGCGCGCTGCAGTCCGACGGCCCGCGGGTCGTCGTCGTCAAGTGCGGCGCCGACGGCAGCGTCGCGGTCGACGGCGAGCAGACCGCGAGCATCGCGGCGACGCCCGTCGAGGTCGTCGACGCGGTCGGCGCCGGCGACGCCTTCGACGGCGCCTTCCTCTTCGCCCACCTCTCCGGGTGGGAGCTGCAACCGGCGCTCGCGCTCTCCAGCGCCGCAGCCGGCATCCACGTCTCGCGCGCAGGCGACCGCCACGCATCGCTGCCGGAGGCGGTCGCCGCCGCCGCGCAGCTCGGCGTCGCGCTGCCGCCCCTTCCCCCTCGACCCGCAGCCCGCGGAGGCGGGCCCCGCTCGTGATCGACTTCCACACCCACCCCGTCCAGGTCGCCGATCTGTTCGACGACGACCCGACGCTGACGCGCGCCGTGCAGGACGTCTTCGGCCTCTGGATGTCGCCGCAGCCGCTGCGCACGTACGAGCTGCACATCGAGGAGGCCGGCGCCGACAAGGCGGTCGCGGTCCCGCTCGACTGCACCGCGGTGCACGGCATGACGGTCGTCTCCAACGCGCAGATCGCGCGGCTGATGGAGCTGAGCGACAAGGTGATCGGCTTCGCCTCCGTCGATCCGGGGCAGGACGGCGCCGCCGACCAGCTCACGCGCGACGTGCGGGAGTACGGCCTGCGCGGCCTCAAGCTCGATCCGGCGCTGCAGCAGTTCGACGTCGCCGACG
>DATIOB010000401.1:0-9321 GCA_035473605.1 Conexibacter sp. | reverse complement strand
GTCTGGGGCGTGCCGCCGTTCTCGGTGTGCTCGTGACACTTCTCTTGCCGGCCACCGCGCTGGCGCAGGACGGACCGACGCACGAGTCGGTCAAGGGTGAGCTGGACACGACATGGCTGATGCTCGCCTGTTGTCTGGTCTTCTTCATGCAGGCGGGCTTCGCGCTCCTGGAGATCGGCATGTCGCGCGGCAAGAACGCCGGCGCGGGCGTCGCCAAGATCCTCGTCAACTTCGCGATCGCCACGCTCGTCTGGTGGGCCGTCGGTTATGGCCTGACCTTCGGCGGCACCGCGACGTTCTTCGGTGATTCCGGCTTCTTCCTCGGCAACGGCACAGAACTCGCCGGCGAGGCCGTCGACTCCGCTGGTGTCGGCTTCTTCGCCTTCCAGCTGATGTTCGCCGCCGTCTCGCTCGCGATCGTCTGGGGCTCGACGCTCGAGCGGATCAAGTTCGGCGCGTACATCATCTTCGCGATCGCCTTCGTCGCCATCATCTACCCGCTCGTCGCGCACATGGCGTGGAGCGGCGGCCTCCTGACGAGAGTCGGTTCGGGCGTGCAGGACTTCGCCGGTTCCTCGGTCGTCCACCTCACGGGCGCCACCGCTGCCTTCGCGGCCGTCCTCTTCCTCGGCCCGCGCAAGGGCAAGTACGGCCCCGACGGCAAGCCGCGGGCGATCCCGGGCCACAGCATGCCGCTGCTCGGCCTCGGCGTGCTGATCCTCTGGCTCGGCTGGTTCGGCTTCAACGGCGGCTCGACGTTCGTCACCGACGGCAACAAGTTCGCCGAGGTCATCGCGGTCACGAACATGGGCGCGGTCGGCGGCGTGCTCGGCGCCCTCTTCCTCGTCTGGGTGCTGACGAGAAAGCTCGACGTCGGCATGATCGCCAACGGCGCGATCGCCGGTCTCGTCGCGATCACGGCTCCGGCCGGCTACGTCGAGATGTGGTCGGCGCCGATCATCGGCTTCGTCGGCGGCCTCGTCGTCGTCGCGGGCGTGCTCGCGATCGAGAAGAAGATCGACGACCCGGTCGGCGCGCTCTCCGCGCACGGTCTGGCCGGCATCTGGGGCACGCTCGCATGCGGCCTCTTCACCTCCGAGCGCCTCGCCGGCGAAGTCGGCGTCGGCAAGGCCGGCCTCTTCATGGGCGGCGGCGCGGAGCAGCTGTGGACGCAGTTCATAGCCGTCGTCGTCACGTTCGGGGTGGTCTTCGTCCTCTCGTCGATCGTCTTCGGCGCGATGAAGGCGACGTTCGGGATCCGCGTCACCGAAGAGGACGAGGATGCCGGCCTCGACATCGCCGAGCACGGCATGTACGGATACCCTGAGCAGTTCATCCCCGCACCTGAGCTGATCGGCGTGGGCTCGCCCCGTCCGCAGGCCGGTGTGGCCGCGCCCGTCGGCAGCACCACGGAGGTCACCGCATGAAGCTCGTCGTGGCGTACATCCGGCACGAGGCGTTCGAGCCAATCCGCACGGAGCTGCTCGAGCTGGGCTTCCCGTCCCTGACGATCATCGAGGTCAAGGGCTCGGGCCGCCAGAAGGGCATCACGGAGCAGTACCGCGGGTCGTCGGTGACGAACTACCTGCGGCCGAAGATCAAGATCGAGTGCGTGGTCGCGGATCAGGACACGCAGACGATCGTCGACACGGTCCTCAAGCACGCCCGGACCGGGTCGATCGGCGACGGCAAGGTGTTCGTCGTCCCCGTCGAGCAGGCGTACCGCATCCGCACCGGCGAGTCCGGCGAGGAGACCCTCCAGATCCACCCGGACGCGGCGGCAGCCGCGACCTGACCCGGACGCGCGAGCACGGCAGAACCGGGTGGCGGGCGAATGACCGCCCGCCACCCGCCGTGCGCTCGTCCGAGCTGATCCCATGTCCCACGAGCTGCATCTCCAGCTCGTCGGCGCCGTCCTGGGCGGCGAGGGACTGGTGCGCGTCGCGCAGCTCGTCTCCGCGGCAGTGCGCGCACCCGTCGCGATCCTCGTCCCGCGCATCGCCGTCGCCGTCGGCTTCCCCGCCTCGATCGAGCTGGCCGCGCTGCGCCGCTACACGAACGAGCGCGTCGAGGGACGCGCCGGCGCCCGCCCGCAGGAGCTGGTCGCCGAGGCGCCCGTGCTCGCCGGCAGCGACCTGATCGGCGTCGTCGCGCTGCTGCGCGGCGAGCAGCCGCCGCCGGAGGACGCGCAGGAGCTGCTGCAGTTCGCCGCCGTCGCCTCCCTGACCGAGGTCGCCGTCGAGCAGGCCAAGCGCGAGGTCGAGCAGAAGCTGCGCGGCTCGCTGCTGGAGGAGCTGCGCTCGCCGGCCGAGCAGCTCGACGCCAGGCAGGTCGTGAGGCGCGCCGCGCGTCTCGGCTGCGACGTCTCGCAGGGCGCCGTCGCGCTCTGCGCCGCGCCGACCGCCGCCGACGCCGGCGACGACGCGCTCGACGCGCTCGTGCGGCAGATCCCCGAGCTGCACCCGGGCGCGCTCGCCCAGGCCTTCGACGGTCGCGTCCACGCGATCCTGCCGCCGCTGGAGCCGACTGCGGGCGACGACGGCGGCGACGAGCTGGCGGCGCGCACGCTGACCGCCGCGCGGAGGCTGTCGCTGACGCTCGCGCCCAGAGCGGTCGCCGGCCTCTCGAACTTCTGCGCCGACCCCGCCGCGCTGCCGCGCGCGCTGCAGGAGGCGGAGCTGGTGCTCGACGTGCTGAGGCGCTCGGACAAGCCGGTCGCCGAGGACGTCGGCCAGGGCACCTACCGGCTGCTCTTCCGCGTGCTCGCCTCGCATCCGGAGGAGCTGCGCAGCTTCTACGAGGAGACGGTCGCGCCGCTGGTGCGCTACGACGAGCGCCACAGCAGCGAGCTGGTGCGCACGGTCGAGGCGTACCTCGCGCAGGACTGCAACGTCAACGCGACGGCGGCCGCGATCGGCGCCCATCGCCACACGGTCGCGCACCGGCTGGAGCGCGTGAAGGAGCTGACGCGCCTTGACCCGCTGCGCTCGGAGGACCGCGAGCGCCTCGGTCTCGGTCTGAAGGCCTTCCGCATCATCGCGCCGACGCTGCCGCCGGCGCGATGACGCCCGACTCAGCCGCTCTGACCGGCCAGGAACTCGTTCGTGATCGCGGCGGCGCCGGCGTTCGGCTCCGCGCCGAGCAGGCCCTGGGCGAACATCCAGGCGCCGTATCTGTCCCACTCTCTCGGCTGCTGGTAGCCCCACGGCTTGTCCTCGTCGGCGGGGAAGAAGACCGGCAGCGACGCTCTCACGCTCGCGAGCGCGAACTCGGGATCGAGGTCGGGCGCGGCCGCGACGAGCGCGTCGGTCGCCGCCTGCGGGTCGGCTCTCGCCGCCTCGTAGCCGCGCGCGAGCGCCTGCACGAAGGCGCGCACGTCGTCGCCGTGCTCGCCGACGAACTCCTTGTCGGCCGCCAGCACCAGCTCGTTGTACGTCGGCACGCCGACGTCCTCCATTCTTATGATGCGCGGGTTTCTTCTCGCCCGCTGCAGCTGGACGCCCTCGACGTTCCAGAAGGCGCCGAGCGTCGCGTCGACTCTTCTCGACAGCATCGCCGGCACGAGGTTGAAGCCGACGCTCGTCTCCTTGACCGAGTCGAGCGGCACGTTCGCCGTCTCGAGGATCGTTCTGAGGTAGGCGCTCTGGTACGGGATCCCGGCGGTGCCGACGCGGCCGCCTCTGAGGTCGGCCGGCGTCTCGATTCTTCTGCGGTCGAGCGTCATCAGCGAGGTCAGCGGCGTCTGCGCGATCGCGCCGACGGAGACGACCTGCTGGCCCTTGTCGCGCGCGATCAGCAGCTCCGGCTCGTAGGAGATCGCGAGGTCGACTCTGCCGGCCTGCAGCAGCTTCAGCGGTGCCGCCGGATCGGACGGCACCTGCAGCTGCACGTCGAGCCCGGCGTCCTCGAAGTCGCCGTTGGCGAGCGCGGCGTAGAGCCCGACGTGGTCGGGGTTGGGCAGGTAGTCGAGCATCACCGTGAGCGTGCGCTTCTGCGCGGCGGGCGTCGTCGTCTCCTCCTTCTCGCCGCAGGCGGTGAGGCCCACGGCGACGGTGCAAGCGGCGAAAAGCGCGAGAGCGCGTCTCATCGAGTACGTCCTCCTCTGGTTTCGAAGGCCCACGGCAGCACGCGGCGCTCGACCAGCGAGAGCAGGCCGAACAGCGCGATGGCGAAGGCGGACAGGATCAGCACGGCCGCGTAGGCGCGTGCGGTCAAGAGCTGTGGGACGGCCTGCTGGATCAGCCGGCCGAGACCGGCGTCGGAGCCCGACTGCTCGGCGAAGACGGCGCCGATGACGGCGATCGCGACGGCGATCTTGGCGCCGCTGAACAGGCCCGGCAGTGCCGCCGGCGCCTCGACGAAGCGGAAGGTGCGCAGGCGCGAGGCGTCGAGCGTGCGCATCAGGCGGCGCAGCTCGGGGTCGACGCCGGCGAGCGCGTCGAGCGTGGTGACGGCGATCGGGAAGAACGAGACGAGCCCGATGATCACCAGCTTCGGCGCGAGGTCGAAGCCGAGCCAGACGACCAGCAGCGAGGCGACGACCGGGATCGGCACCGTCTGCGAGGCGACCAGCAGCGGGTAGGTCGCGCGCCGCAGCGTGGGGGAGAGGTGGATCGCCACCGCGCAGGCGAGCCCGGCGACGGCGGCGACGACGATCCCCAGCAGCACCTCGCCGGCGGTCACCTTGAAGTTGTCCCACAGCAGCGCGCGGTCCTCCCACAGGGCGGTCGCGACATCGGCCGGCGAGGGCAGCAGCAGCTCGTCGACCCGGCCGCTGGAGGCGTACAGCTGCCAGGCGGCGACCAGCAGCAGGACGATCGCCAGCGCGGGCGCGTAGCGCAGCGCCGCGCGCATCAGGCGCCCAGCCCCAGCGCGCGCAGCGCCTCTTCGCGCAGCGCGACGACGGCCGCGTCGGTGCGGGCGCGCGGGCGCGGCAGCTCGACCTCGAGGCTCAGCACGGCGCGGCCGGGGCGCGGCGACATCACGACGACGCGGTCGGCCAGCAGCACCGCCTCCTCGACGTCGTGCGTGACGAGCACGACGGTGCGCGGCTCGACGGCGAGCGTCTCGACCAGCCAGCCCTGCACCTCCTGGCGCGTCAGCGCGTCGAGCGCGGCGAACGGCTCGTCGAGCGCGAGCACCGGCTTGCCCGCCAGCAGCGTGCGCACGAACGCGACGCGCTGGCGCATCCCGCCCGAGAGCGCCGCCGGCCGCGCGCGCTCGAAGCCGGCGAGGCCGAAGCGCTCGAACCACGGCGCCGCCTGCGCGCGCGCCTGCTCGCGCCCGACGCCTCTCGCGCGCAGCGCCAGCGCGGCGTTGTCGAGCGCGCTCGCCCACGGCAGCAGCAGGTCGCGCTGCGGCATCAGCACCGCTGGGTCGGCGCGCACGCTGCCGCCGTCGGGCCGCTGCAGCCCGCAGATCAGCTCCAGCAGCGTCGACTTGCCGCAGCCGGAGGCGCCGACGACGGCGACCGTCTCGCCCGGCGCGGCGCGCAGGTCCATCCCGCGCAGCGCCTCGACGGCGCCGTCGCGACCGTGGAAGGTGCGATCGGCGCCCTCCACGAGCACCCCGGACGGGGTGAAAACAGGTCGAGGCTCCATCGCGGGAGCCTCGGTGATCTCTGGCATTGCTCCCTCCGCGGGCATTACCCCACAGGTTCGAAGGGTCAGCGCCGGGTCTGTCGATGTGGCGCTATCTCAGCCGGCTCACCCGCCAGCCCCCCTGTATGTACTTGGCCCGAACCTTAGCGCGGCAGGTCGGCAGCCGGTCCTGTGAGCGCCTTGACGAACTCCTCCAGCTGCGCCGTCGTCCAGCATTCGAAGGCGATGCAGTGCTGCGCGTAGGCGGCGATCACCGAGTCGCCGTAGTTCCAGTACAGCTTCGGCTCGGGGTTGAGCCAGAAGGTGCGGCCGGCCTTCGCGGCGATCGCGGCGAAGACGTCGTCGCGCGGCGGGCGGCCGTTGGTGCGCGCGTCACCGAGCACGATCACCGTCGAGCGCGGGCCGAGGTCGTCGGCGACCTCGGCCAGGAACTCGGTCCAGACGCGGCCGTAGTCGGTGTAGCCGGAGACGTCGGCGACGCCGGCGTCCCTCGATATGGCGACGCTGGCTGCCTGGAAGTCGCGCTCGCGCTCGAACACCTCGGTCACCTCGGAGATCCGCTCGATGAACACGAACGAGCGCATCTTGCGGAACGTGTCGTGCAGCGCGTGCAGCACGGAGAGGAAGAAGACGCTGGCGGAGGCGACGCTGGTGGAGACGTCGCAGAGGACGTAGATCTCCGGGCGCCGCGGGCGCTTGGGGCGGTACTTCAGCACGACCGGGACGCCGCCGGTCTCCAGCGACGCGCGCATCGTGCGGCGCACGTCGACGTGCGCGTGGCTGCGATGGCCCTTCTTCTCGTGGCCTTGGGTCGCGAGGCGCCGCTTCAGCTGCACGACGACCTTGTGGACGGCGGCGAGGTCCTGGATCGGGCCGCCGGGGAGCGAGCGGTCGAGGTCGCTCAGCGGCCGCGACGGCGGCAGTCTCTTCGTGCGCTCGATCAGCGCCCGCTCCAGCTCTCTGCGCAGCTGCTGCTCGAAGCGGCGCAGCTGATCGCGCGGGATCCCGTCGCGGCGCGGGTCGCCGTCGGGCAGCTCCGGCTGCGGCTCGGACTTGAGCCCGAGCTGGCGGCGGATCCGCTGCACGTCGACGCCGATCACGCCGGAGCCGTCGCCGCGGTCGCCGAAGGCGGCGATCGCCAGGCGCGCGAGGTCCTGCATCTGGCCCTCGCCGCCCTCCTGCAGCGCCTGCGCGATCTGCTGGCGCAGCTGCTCGAGGTCGATCTGGTCGGCTCCCTCGAAGCCGGCGCCCTCGATCACGTCGCGGTCGGCGGCCTGGCGCTCGGCGGCGCGGAAGAAGAAGCGGTCGAAGACCAGCTCGAAGATGCGCTGGTCGTCCGGAGACTTCGCCAGCGTCGTCGCGAGCGCAGCGCGGAAGTCGTCACGCTCGGTCCACGACACCTCGCGCAGCGCGGCGAAGGCGTCGAGCAGCTCGGAGGTGCCGATCGACAGCCCCTCCGTGCGCAGCTGGTCGGCGAAGCCGATCAGCTCGGCGTCGATGCCGGCGTCCGGCCGCGGCGCGGCCGGCTCAGCCGCGGCCGGGCGATCCGACGGCGCCATCGGGCGCTCCGTCGAGCTTGACGCCGACGCGCGCGGCGACCAGTTCGAGGTCGGTGCGGTGCTTGACGATCACGCTCATCGTCTCGCGGAAGACTCTGCCGTCGAGATCCTCGGCGCCGAGCAGCAGCAGCGCGCGCGCCCAGTCGATCGACTCGGCGATCGACGGCGGCTTCTTGAGGTCGAGCTGGCGCACCTGGTGGACGACGTCGACGAGCTTCTGCGAGATCGTCTCGCTCAGCTCGGGCGTGTGCAGCCGGACGATCTCCAGCTCGTGGTCGGCGTCCGGGTAGTCGACCCAGAGGTAGAGGCAGCGGCGCTTGAGCGCCTCCGTCAGCTCACGCGAGTTGTTCGACGTCAGCAGCACGACCGGCTGCGTGCGCGCGTCGATCCGGCCCAGCTCGGGGATCGAGATCTGGAAGTCCGACAGCAGCTCGAGCAGCATCGCCTCGAACTCCTGGTCGGTCTTGTCGATCTCGTCGATCAGCAGCACGACCGGGTCGGGCGAGGCGATCGCCGTCATCAGCGGACGGGCGAGCAGGAACTCCTCGCCGAAGATGTCGTCCTGCACGGCCTCCCAGCCGGTGCCGGCCGCCTCGGCCTGGATCCGCAGCAGCTGCTTGCGGTAGTTCCACTCGTACAGCGCCTTCGCCTCGTCGAGGCCCTCGTAGCACTGCAGCCGCACCAGCTCGCGGCCGAGATAGCGCGACAGCGCCTTCGCCAGCTCGGTCTTGCCGACGCCGGCGGGACCCTCGACGAGCACGGGCTTGCCGAGCTTGGTCGCGAGGTAGGCGACGAGCGCGGTCGACTCGCCGGGGAGGTAGCCGACGGAGCGCAGGCCAGCCGCGACCTCCTCGACCGATGTGGGCTCGATGGGCATGCGACGGCGAATGATAGGGCGCCCGTCGCGCCCGACGCGGAGGCCGCGGGCGCCTGACATGATCACGCGATCCGATGGAGCCCTCCCTCGCCCCCTACGTGATCGGCATGGTGCTCGGCTTCGCGGTCGGCACGTTCGGGCACGTGATCAAGTCGAGAACCCTGATCCTGACGGGGATCTCGATCATATTCGCGGTCGCGGTGCTGCTGCCGCTGCTGCGCGTCGGCGACCCGGGCTAGGGTCACTCCCTAGGGGCCATTCCCAATAGGCAGCGGCCCCGCCGGGCGGCAGTCTCTTCGGCATGAGCACGAGCGAGAACAGCACGAGCGGACCGAGGCGGCTGGAGCGCAGCCTCGACGACAGGGTGATCGCCGGCGTCTGCGCCGGGGTCGCGCGCTACGCGAACGTCGACGCGACGATCGTGCGCGTCGTCGCCGTCGCGCTGCTGGCGTTCGGCGGCTTCGGCGCCTTCGCCTACCTCGCCGCCTGGCTGCTGGTGCCCGAGGAGGGGCAGCGCAAGCCGCTGCTCGGCCGCGCGGACCAGCGCCGCAGCGTGCAGGTCGCCGGCATCGTCGTGCTCGCGATCGTCTGCGTCGCGACCGTCGGGGCGTGGGCCGACTTCGGCTTCCTCTTCGGCGGCTGGCCGCTGCTGCTGCTCGTCACCGGCGGCGCGCTGGTGTGGTTCCTGAGCGAGCGGGGCGAGGGCTCGGAGCAGCCGGTCGGCGCGCCCGCGGCACCCGCGGGCACCGCGGCCCCGCCGCGGTTCGGCGAGCCCGGCGGCCCGGCGGAGCCCGGCGACGACGACCCGACGCTGGTCGCCGACGCGGCCGCGCCCGACGTCGCCCAGGAGCCGCGTCAGCGCGGCTCGTGGGCGGTGACCCTGTTCGCCGTCGGCGGCATCTGCCTCGCGCTCGGGGCGGCCGCCGCGCTCGACTCCGCCGACGTGATCGACCTCGGCTGGGGCGCCTTCGCGGCGCTGGCGATCGTGCTGACCGGCGTCGCGCTCGTCGCGAGCGCCTTCTTCGGCGGCGCGCGCGGCCTGATCCCGGTCGGGCTCCTGCTCGCGGTCGTGCTCGGCGGCGCGACCGCGGCCGACGTCTCGTTCAACGGCGGCGTCGGCGGGCGGACGTACCGGATCGTCGACGGCGACGAGCTGCGCGGCAGGTACGAGCTGGGCATCGGCCATCTGAAGCTCGACCTGCGCGACATCGAGCTGGCGCCCGGCGTCACCCACGTCACGACCGACCTCGACGTCGGCATGATCGAGATCGTCGCGCCCGACGCC